>JBFELD010000319.1:0-3672 GCA_041552375.1 Kiloniellaceae bacterium
CATCCCCGCGGTGGCGGTAAAAAACGTGACCCAGTCGACCTGATCGGCGAACCAGCCCGCGCCCGACGACAAGACGGTGCGCCCGAAGGCCATGAAGGAGGTCAAAAGCGCATACTGCGTAGCCGTGAAGCGAGCGCTGCAAAGCCCCGACAGATAGGCGACGAAGGCCGCCGAGCCAATGCCCCCGGTGAAGTTATCGGCGCCTATCGCGATATAGAGCATTCCCAGGTCGTGGCCCAGATGTGCCTGAACGGCGAAAAGAAGGTTCGTCGCCGCTTGCAGCAATCCGCCCAAGAGCAGGGACAAGAAAGACCCCCATCGGGCGACCAGAATGCCGCCCAAGGCCATGCCGGCGATGGTGGCGAAGAAGCCGAAGAGCTTGGCCACCTGCGCGACCTCCACGCCTGTGAAGCCGAGCTCGACGAAGAAGGGATTGGTCATGATGCCGCTGATCGCATCTCCGTATTTGTAGAGCAGGGCGAAAAGCAGGATCACCCCCCATCCCGGCCGGGTCATGAAGTCGCGAAAGGGCTCGACGACGTACGCGCGCAGGCGCGGACCGGTACGGTCATCGCTCTGCGGCCTCACGCGCGCGGCAGGCTCCGGTCCGATCAAGGTCCCGAGCAGGCCGACACCCATGCAACCGGCCATGATCGCGTAGATCAGGCTCCAGTCCGTGAAGTCCGACAGCGCTTGTGCCCCGGCCCCGGCGACCCAGTAGAAGGCGACCCGCCAGCCGGTTTGGGTCGCGGCTGCCCCCGCGCCCTGCTCGACCTCCTCGAGGACATCGATGCGATAGGCATCGACGACGACGTCCTGGCTGGCCGACAGAAAAGCGACGGCCAACGCCAAAACGCCGGTCAAAAACAATCCGGCGCCCGGCTCGCTCCGCCCGAGCAAGAGGATCGCGACGATCAAGGCGAGCTGGATGACGACGATCCAACCGCGCCGCCGGCCGAGCCGCCGGAATACCGCGGGCGGGCGCAGGTGATCGAAGGCCGGCGCCCAAAGGAACTTCAGGCTATAAGGTAGGGCGACAAGGGCGAAGAGGCCGATGCTGGTCTTGTCGATGCCGGCGCGCGACAGCCACCAGCTGAGCGTCGCCCCGGCCAGCGCGAAGGGCAGGCCGCTACCGAACCCCATCAGTAAAATGGCCAGCTGACGGCGGTCGAGATAGACGGTGAGTGCCGTCAACCACGCTTCCGCATTTCGCTCTTTTGTGCCTTCGCCGCTAGGCCGTGGGCTCATGGTCGGCGCCGGCGATCTCCAGCCGGCCTTCACGTTTGCGGCGGGTCGCGTCGAGCGTGCGCTTGCGCAGGCGGATGGTCCGCGGCGTCACCTCGACCAGCTCCTCATCGGCGATGTAGGCTAACGCCTCCTCCAGCTTGAGGCGGCGTGGCGGCGTCAGGCGGACCGCCTCGTCCTTGCCGGCGGCCCGGATGTTGGTGAGCTGCTTGGCCTTCATCGGGTTGACGTCGAGATCCTGGGGCCGGCTGTTCTCGCCGACGATCATCCCTTCATAGACCCGGGTCCCCGGATCGATGAAGATGATGCCGCGTTCCTCCAGGTTCCAGAGCGCATAGGCCACCGCCTCGCCCCGGCCGTTGGCGATCAGAACGCCGTTGCGCCGCGACGCGATGGGTCCGCGATAGGGTTGGTAGTCATGAAAGACGCGGTGCATGACGCCGGTGCCGCGGGTGTCGGTCAGGAACTCGCCATGATAGCCGATCAGCCCGCGCGACGGCGCGTGAAAGACGAGCCGCATCTTGCCGCCGCCCGACGGCTTCATCTCCAGCATCTCACCGCGCCGCGCGCCGATCTTCTCGACCACGATACCGGCGTGTTCCTCGTCGACGTCGACCTGCACCTCTTCGATCGGCTCCAACCGGCCGCGGCCATCGGGACCAGTGCGGTAGAGCACGCGCGGACGGCTGATCGATAGCTCGAAACCCTCGCGGCGCAGCGTTTCGATCAACACGCCCAGCTGCAGCTCGCCGCGCCCCGCCACCTCGAAGGCATCCTTGCTCGCGGTCTCGCTGACCCGAATGGCGATGTTGCCTTCGGCCTCCCGCAGCAATCTCTCGCGGATCAAGCGCGAGGTCAGCTTGTCGCCATCCCGGCCCGCCAGGGGCGAGTCGTTGACCGAGAAGGTCATGGCCAGCGTCGGCGGGTCTACCGGCGCGGCTGGCAGAGGCAAAGTGACCTCGGGCGCGGCGATCGTGTCCGGCACCGTCGCCTCGCCAAGGCCGGCGACCGCCACGATGTCCCCGGCGCGCACCTCTTCCACCGCCTCGCGCTTCAGTCCGCGGTAGGCCAGGAGCTTGGTCAAGCGCCCCTCACCGGCGGCGCAGCCGTCCCAACCAATCACGCGCACACGCATGTTGAGCCGGGCGCGTCCGGCATGAACGCGACCGGTCAGGACGCGCCCGAGATAGGGATCCAGCTCCAATATGCTGGCCAGCATCGCAAAGGGCGCCTCTGCATCGGCCTTTGGTGGCGCGACCTTCTCCACCACCAGGTCGAAGAGCGGCGTCAGGTCCGCACGCGGCTGCTCTAACTCGCTCACCGCCCAGCCTTCCTTGGCCGAGGCGAAGACGGTGGGAAAGTCGAGCTGCGCCTCGTTTGCCCCAAGGGCGGCGAAGAGATCGAAGACCGCATCTTGCACCCAATAGGGCCGGGCATCAGGCTTATCCACCTTGTTGATCACCACGATGGGGTTCAATCCTCGCGCCAATGCTTTCATGGTCACGAACTTGGTCTGCGGCATCGGCCCTTCGGCGGCGTCGACTAGCAAGAGAACCCCATCGACCATCGACAGGATACGCTCCACCTCTCCGCCGAAGTCGGCGTGGCCCGGCGTATCGACGATGTTGAGACGCACGTCCCCCCATTCGACGGAAGTGCATTTGGAGAGGATGGTGATGCCGCGCTCTCGCTCCTGATCGTTGTGGTCGAGAGCCCGCTCGGCGACCTGCTGGTTGGCGCGCAGCATGCCGGACTGCCGCAAGAGCCCGTCGACCAGCGTCGTCTTGCCATGATCGACATGGGCGATGATGGCGATGTTGCGAAGATTGTCGGTCATGGCCGGAGCGCAGATCCCTTTGCTTGGTCGATCAGGTTCGACCCAATCGCTCGGCGACCAGGTCCTTCAGCGCGTGCTCGGGCCGTGCCCCGTAATGAGCGATGATCTCCGCGGCCGCCGCCGCGCCCACCACGCCGCAGTCGTACAGCGACCGGCCGCGGGTGAAACCGTGGAGAAAACCGGCCGCATAAAGGTCGCCCGCGCCTGTCGTGTCCACCACCTCGGCAACCGGTTGCGGATCTATCATGTGCACCTCCTCCCCGGCAACGATGACCGAGCCTTTCTCGCTGCGCGTCAGCGCCGCCACGGCACATTGCCCACGTACGGCTTGAAGCGCCGCATCGAAGGTGTCCACTTGATAGAGTGAGAGGATCTCCGCCTCGTTGGCGAAGAGAATATCGACGTGACCGGCCACCAGCTCGCGGAAGGACTCGCGGTGTCGTTCGACGCAGAAAGGATCGGAGAGCGACAGCGCGACCTGCCGTTCGGCGTCATGGGCCAAGGCGGCCGCCTTGACGAAGGCCTGCTTGGCCGGCTCCGAATCCCACAGATAGCCCTCCAGATAGGTGACGGCGGCGGCGCGGATCTGG
>JBFELD010000320.1:0-3671 GCA_041552375.1 Kiloniellaceae bacterium
CGCCGGCCGATCCTCTATTATTGGTGCGAGACAAACGATGACCTGGGCAATGTCATCCGCCATGTGCTGATCCATGAGATCGGCCACCACTTCGGGTTCTCGGACGAGGATATGGAACGCATCGAGCAACAGGTCTAGCACCGAAACACCGATCCGGACGATACGACATGGGCGACGATCACCATCACCACGACCAACCCTCCGAGATCGAGCTGCGCGTCAAGGCGCTCGAATCGCTGCTGATCGAAAAGGGCCTGGTCGACCCTGAGGCGCTCGATCTTCTCATCGACACATACGAGACCAAGGTCGGCCCCCACAACGGCGCGCGCGTCGTGGCCAAGGCCTGGAGCGACCCGGACTATCTGGCCTGGCTACAGCGCGACGCCACGGCCGCCATCGCCTCGCTCGGTATCACCGGCCGGCAGGGCGCCGACATCGTGGCGCTGGAGAACGACGCCGGCGTTCATAACATGGTCGTCTGTACGCTCTGCTCTTGTTATCCCTGGCCGGTCCTCGGCCTGCCGCCGGTCTGGTACAAATCCGCACCCTACCGTGCCCGCGTCGTGTCCGACCCGCGCGGCGTGCTGGAGGAGTTCGGCGTCACCTTGCCGGAGGAGACCGAGATCCGCGTCTGGGATTCCACCGCCGAGGTCCGTTACCTGGTCATTCCGCGGCGCCCGGAGGGCAGCGAGGGCCTGGACGAGGCCGCTCTAGCCCAGTTGGTCACGCGGGATTCGATGATCGGCACTGGGCTTGCTGTGTCTCCCGACGCGCGGGAGGCACGGTCATGAATGGGCCCCATGACCTGGGTGGCCAGCATGGACTGGGGCCGATCGAGTGCGAGGAGGACGAGCCCCTCTTCCACGCCGAGTGGGAGCGCCGGGTCTTCGCGCTGACGCTCGCCATGGGCGCGCGCGGCGACTGGAACATCGACGCCTCGCGCCATGCCCGCGAGAACCGCCATCCTGTGGACTACCTCTCCAGCAGCTATTACGAGCTGTGGATGAAGGGCCTGGAGCGGCTCATGACCGAGCGCGGCCTCGTCACACCCGAAGAGATCGACTCGCGACTGGCCGGACAGGGTGTCACGGCCGAGGCGGTCGGTGGAGCGGTGCCGGCCGAACGCCTGCGCGCGCTTCTGCGGGCCGGTGATTCGGCCCGACGGGACGATGACGCCAAGCCGTGCTTTTTCCCCGGCGACCAAGTCCGCACCCGGACCATGAACCCCAGAGGACACACACGCTTGCCCCGCTACGCCCGGGGGCGGCTCGGCATGATCGAGCGCAACCATGGCACCTTCGTCTTTCCCGATAGCAACGCCCGCGGCCAGGGCGAGCAACCCCAACATCTCTATAGCGTTGCGTTCTCCGCCGCCGAGCTTTGGGGAGAAGACGGGCGCGCGCACGAACGGGTCTTTATCGACCTCTTCGAGGATTACCTGCTGCCGATCGAGGAGTCGGGATCGTGACCGATAAGATGCACCCCCGCGATCTCTCCAAGCTCGGCGCCTTGCCGCGCGACGAGGAGGGGCCGGTCTTCGCCGAGCCCTGGCAGGCCCGCGCCTTCGCTCTTGCGGTCGAGCTGCGGCAAGCCGGCGTCTTCGACTGGCCGCAGTGGTCCGCCCTGCTGGGGGAGGAGATCGTCCAAGCCCAACAACGCGGCGATCCGGATCGGGGCGACAGCTACTACGAGCACTGGCTGCGGACCTTGGAGCGACTGGCCCGGGAAAAGGGCCTGGTTTCGGAAGAGAGCCTCGTCTCTCGCCGCGAGGCCTGGCGTGAGGCGGCCCGGCACACACCCCACGGCGAGCCGATCCGTCTCGAGGCGGCGGCGCGGACCCTCGACAAGGGCCCGGGCTAACCCTCCAGCTTGACAAAACGCCTGGATTGCCGCGCCGTGCGCAGCACGTGCTTGCGCTTCAAGGGCGTGTTCAGGAACCGGTTGAGCGCGGCAACAAGGTCGTCGGCCCAGGGTCCATCGGGGGCCGCCTGCCATTCTTGACGCGCCGCCATCCATGTCTTCACCAAGTGCGCGGCGACCAGGTAGTCGAACTGGCCGTGGTCGAAAAGCGCGCGTCCCGTCTCTTCGAAGAAAGCCGCGGGCTCGGCGACACGCCAGGGCGAGACGTCCTGATCGCCGTCCACGTAGGCATTATTGCGGCCGACGAAGCAGGCAATCTGCAAAAGCGCCGGCGGCCAAAGATCGGGGTGGCGCTCGGCCAGCGTGCGCGCCGCGTTTGCGAAGGTGATCGCATGGGTAAAACTCAACCAGCCGACATTGTCGTCGACCTGATTGTCCGTGCGCTGTTCGACCCCGCGGTCGAAGTGCAGCAGGTTCCAGGCCACCGCCCCGAGGAGTGCGTCATAGAGAGCGCGCGGGTCGCCGCGATGGTCCAGGCATCCGGCCATCGCCTGCTTGGCGGAAAGGCCGCGAAAGTCGCCCGGCGTCGGCGGCGGGCCGACAGCGGGCGCGGGTTCGACCCGCCAGGTCTCCAGCACATCGGCATAGCTGCGGAACTCAGGCACCAGGTCCTCGCGCCAAGCATAGACCAGAGCGCGCACCAGGGCGAGGAGCAAGGGCTCCGAGACCGCCGGGCCAAGCCTATCGATCAAGGCACCGATCTTGACCACATAGATCGCGGAGTGGCCGAAGTCGGCATAGTGCCGGAGCGCCGCCTCGGCCAACGGTCCCTCAAGCTCGGCAAATCCCATCCCTTCGTCGAGCGCTCCGCGCAGAAGCGCAATCGCCACGGCCTCATCCTCGGCGTCGATCGCTTGCACCAGGGCGGCCGGGTCGTAATCGGCGGCACCCTCGGGGAAAGGGTACTCGGGCTCGCGCAGGCTGTCCCAGGCCAGGTGCGCCACCGGCTCGACCACGCTGGTCAGACGCTCGGCCTCGTCGCGCGCCAACTCGCGTCCCAGGTCGAGCCAGTCGGGTGCCGCCGCCGCGGCGTGGGTCATGCCGTACTCCATGCGGTCATGGGTCCAAGCGATGGCCCGCGCCAACGCCTCGGGCGCCGCACCGCCCGCCGCCTCGAAGCGGACGATCTCGCGGGCCATGCGGTCGTACTCCATGCGCCGGAAAGAGTCTCGCAGCGAGACCAGCGCCGCCTCCCGCCGCGTTTCGCCCGGCGGGTCCGCCACGTCGATCCAGACCTCTTCGCCGCGGATCTCGACCGGATAGCGGCGCAGGGGATCACCGCCGACCAAGGTCTTGCCGCTCTCAAGATCGAATTTCCAGTTGTGCCAATTGCAGGTCAGTACGCAGCCTTGGGTGATCGTGCCCTCGCGTAGGGGATAACCCTCGTGCGGGCAGCGGTTGTTGCAAGCGTAAAGGCCCTTCTCGGTGCTGAAGAGCGCGATCTGCTTGGCGCCTACCTTGACCACCATGGCCTTCTTGCGGCGCAGGTCTTCAAGTGCTGCAACCTTGACCCACGCACGCTGATCACCGCAGTCGGCGGTCGTTGTCTCGGCACCTGTGGCTTGAGAAAGAGACATGAGCGCGCACTCCAATCGAGCGGTTTCCGAGTGACGCTAGGCCGCGGCCTTGCATTTGTAAAGAATAAACTTTAGAAACTAGACGATGGAGAATGGCAAACCTCATCCCGACGCGCGTCGCCGGCGTCAGATCCTCGATCATCTGAAACTCACCGGAGGGCAGGAAGCGGCAAG
>JBFELD010000321.1:0-3666 GCA_041552375.1 Kiloniellaceae bacterium
AGGAGACCGCGGGCAAATCGGTCCGGCGGGTCGACCTCCAGGTGATGACGAAGGGAATGTGATTGCGGGAGATTTTCTCGTAGAGGTCGGGATTTCGCTCCGCGCCCGTGAGGATCAAGCCTTCTACCCGGCGCTCCAAAAGCCGATGAATGAGGATCGCCTCCTGGTCCGGCGCGAACTCCGATATGCCAACCAGAACGGTATAGCCAGCCTCCTGCGCGGCGCGTTGGATCGCTTGCGTCGAGGCGGCGTAGATCGAGTTCATGATGGTCGGAATGATCAATCCCAAAGTGCGCGAGCGCCGCGAGGCCAATCCGCCGGCCAAGCCATCAGCGACGTAGTGATGGTGCGCGATCACCGATTGGACACGGTCCCGCGTCTTGGGGCTCAGCTTGTCCGGCTGATTGAAAAAGCGCGAGATCGTCGCCGTCGAAACACCGGCCTCGCGCGCGATATCGTGGATGGTGGCCCTGGCTTGCCGCGTCGACGCGCCCTGCGGTGGCTCGGCGGATCTGCGCCGCCGGCGCGTCATGACCGCGGCCCCCGGCGCCTGACCGGGTCTCGCGCTGCGAAAGCGGGCACCGCTGTCTCACCCCGCATGTTGGCGAAAGGCCTTGTCGTGCAATGACTTTGCAATCGCTTACACGAATTTTGGTGGCTTTCGCGGTGCAATAGATCCCTCCGAACCATCCAGAAATCCTGCCGTCGACAACTTTAGCACTCGCTACACTACGGCGCTTAGCCGCGATTTTTCAAGGTCTATATAGGGTCTAATCGGAGATTCGCGTTGACAGGGGCAAAGACCTTGCCCTAGCCTAAAAGAAAAACCTTATGTGTCTCCGTTGATCAAGAATGTAATCGATTACATTTCTTTAGCTAGGTGCCCCACAACACCTGCAGGGAGACCAGGACAATGCGCCGCTATCTCAAGCAGGGCGCGCGACGGGATCAGGGAGCCCAGGACAATCAGCGGGTCGAGGATACGGTTCGCGGCATGCTCGCGGAAATTCGCGATCAAGGCGATGCGGCGATCCGGCGCTATGCGGCCGATTTGGACGGCTGGACACGGGAGATCCGTGTCGAGCGCAGCGCCATCGAAGCGGTAGCGGCTCGACTACCCGAAACCTTCAAAGAGGACTTCGCGGTCTGCAAGCGCCAAGTTCAGGAGTTCGCCCAACGGCAGCTCGACTCCATGATCGAAATCGAGGCGGAGGTCGCCCCGGGGACCGTGCTGGGACACCGGCATATCCCGGTCAAGGCTGTGGGCTGCTACATCCCGGGCGGAAAGTACCCACTGATCAGCGCCGCCATCATGTCCGTCGGCACCGCACGGGTCGCGGGGGTGTCCTATGTTGCCGGCTGTGCGCCGCCGCGTGATGAGGATGGCATATACGGGCCCACGCTCTATGCATTGGACAGCGCCGGTGCCGACGAGATCTATTGCCTGGGCGGGGTCCAGGCGATGGCCGCGATGGCCTATGGGCTGGTCGAGATACGGGCGGTCGACATGATCACGGGTCCCGGCAACCCCTATGTCGCCGAGGCCAAGCGCCAGCTCTTCGGGACGGTCGGCATCGATCTTCTGGCTGGACCGACGGAGATCCTGGTGATCGCGGACGAAACCGCCGACCCTTTCCTGGTCGCGACCGATCTTCTCGGGCAGGCCGAGCATGGGCCCGACAGCCCGGCCTGGCTGGTCACCACCTCCGAGGAACTCGGCCAAAGGGTCATGGCGGAGGTCGAGCGCCAGCTCGAGACCTTGCCGACGCGCGAGGTGGCGTCGGTATCGTGGAACGACTACGGCGAGGTCGTCGTGGTCGATGACGACGACGAGGCGATCGCCGCAAGCGACGACTATGCGCCCGAACATCTCGAGGTGATGACCGCGCGCAATGACTACTGCCTCGCCAATTTGAAGAACTACGGCAGTCTCTTCGTCGGTGAGGAGACCACGGTTGCTTATGGCGACAAAGGGATCGGCACCAATCACACCCTGCCCACCGGCAAGGCCGCACGCTACACCGGCGGGCTTTGGGCTGGGAAATTCATCAAGACCGTGACCTACCAGCGCATGACACCCGATGCCAGCTCGCGTTTCGCACCGATCGCGGCGCGCCAATGCGAGACGGAGTCCTTGCTTGCTCACAAGATTACCGCCGATGTCCGGCGTGCGCGTTACGGAACGGAGTCGTGACGCGCAGCCGGTCCGGCGTGGAGGCAGTCGACAAAACCAAAGGAAAACAAAAGGGAGGTATCTCATGTCCAGGAAAGTGCATAGAACCCCCAGGAGCCGGCGTCGCTTTCTGCAGGAAAGCGCCCTGACCGCGGGTGCGGTGGCGCTGGCGCCATCCTTCGTCATGAGGCCGCGGCGGGCCAGCGCCGCGACGCTCGAAAACGTTCACAGCGAGGCGGCGAAAGCGGCCAAGGAGCTGGCGGCCGGGCGCGGCGTCTCACTGACCATTATGCAGCCCTCCGGCTCGCTCGGGAACGTGAAGCCGGTCGCCGACAAGTGGACCGAGGAGACCGGGATCACGGTTGAATACGTCGAGGTGCCTTTGGGCGAGATAAATCAGAAGGTCCTCTTGGAGGCGGTCTCCAAGACCGGTTCCTTCGACATCTCCCTGCCGGCCACCTTCGGCATGCCGGACCTGGCCGAGTCTGGAATTCTGGTAAACCTGGACCAGTACGCGGCCAAGTACGAGCCGGAAGATTTCCAGCAGGACGCGCTCTATTCCATCGGCGATTACTACAAGGGCAACCTCTACGGCTACCAGACCGACGGCGACACCTACGTCATGTTCTATCTGCAGGACTGGTTGGACAACGCCGACGAGAACAAGGCCTTCGCGGATAAGAACGGCTATGAGCTCAAGGTGCCGGACACCTGGGAAGAGCTCGACGCCATGATGGCGCATTTCCACCGGCCCGATGAGGGCATGTTCGGCGGCGCGCTGTTCCGGACCCAGTTCTTCATCGCCTGGGAGTGGTGGGTGCGGTTCCATGCCAAGGGCTACTTCCCCTTGGACGATGACCTGAACCCGCAGATCAACAATGAAGCGGGCGTGCAGGCATTGGCCGAGCTGGTCGCCGCCTCCAAGCACCTTTATCCCGGCGCGCGCACCAACGGCCTCTTCGAGAACTTCGAGGCCTTCGGGCAAGGCGACAAGTTCTGCAACATCGGCTGGGGCGGCACCCAAAAATTCCTGAATAGCGAGAAGTCCAGCGTGCGAGGCCGCATGGCCCATGGCCCAACACCGGGCGGCATGGTGGATGGCAAGGTGATCAAGACGCCCTACTTCAATTGGGGCTGGAACTATGTCGTCTCCTCGGTCAGCAAGGAGCCGGAGATCGCTTACCTCTTCACGCTCTATGCTTGCAGCCCGGCCATGTCGACGGTGGCCGTGCGTGACCCCGGCGGCTACTTCGATCCTTTCCGTGGCGCGCACTACCGCGACGACCAGATCATTCAGACCTATAGCGAGCCCTTCCTGGTCGCCCATGAGGACTCCATGCGTAACTCGATCCCCGACCTCTACCTCAAGGGGCAGGGCGAGTATTTCGACGAGCTGCGGGTCAACCTGACCGCCGCCGATGTCGGCGAGAAGACGCCTCAGGAGGCGCTCGACGATACTGCGGCGGCCTGGAAGCGGATCACGCGGCGGATGG
>JBFELD010000322.1:0-3664 GCA_041552375.1 Kiloniellaceae bacterium
CCTTCTTCAGGTCCTGCTCGCGTGCGAATTCTTGCATCCAGGCGACAACTTCTTCCGGCGTGCCGAAGGGATCTCCGGGCTCGAAGTCATTCTCGCTGTAGAGATATATCAGCTCCTCCACATCGCCGGCATAGGTCTCGACCGCCCGCTCGATCGCGCAGATAACCTCGCGCGGCGTGATGCCGTTGATGCCGGTATTGATGTATTGCCGCTCGAGGTCCTGGGCCTGAAGCTGGGAGGCCAGCGTCTCGTCGTCATTCAGGAGAACGCCGTTGGCCATGCTGTCGCCGCCGACGATGACCTTGCGCTCGCTTTCCACCTCGGGACGGGTGACCCGGTCACCGTGCTCGTTGGTGGTAAGCTGGACCTTGCGGAAGTGATAGCGCTCGATGAAGGCGGCAACCTCGGGGTCGAGCTTCGTGTCCTTGTCCCAGAAGGCGACGATCGGATCGAGGGGGTCGAAGAGGTTGGTGTAGAGGTGTGTCTGTAGTTTCCTCAGGTTCGGCTTCTGCCGTTTGCAGCCGTCAACCTCAAGGTGGATGCTCGCCTCGCCGGTTTTCAGCTCACCATAGACGGTATTGCCGAGACCGACACGGTTGCGGCGAAAGCCTTCGACCATGGCCTCGAGCTCGGTCTGATCGCGCAAAAGCCGGGTGTTGGGATCATCGGGAGCGGTCAAACCCTCCTCCCAGGCCGTACCACGGATCAAGGCATAGGCACGGTATGCGAGGCTGGTGTCCGGCGTGCGTCCGCGAAAGACGGAAACGGCGCCTTCGACCAGGAGAAAGGCGCCCAGCGAGGACAACACGATGACAAGGACCGGCAAAAGCGGCCCGGGCTTTCTTTGGTCGGTCATGATCGATCCGGACGGTCGCTCTGGAGAACCTGGTTTTTACCGATCGGCCGGACAACCGCAAGTGCGAAACCACAAGACCCGGCGAATACCCCGTTCGGCCGCATTGCTATTTTACAGACCGGGTGTTTGATGGTAATGACGCGCGATGCAACCGGTGCTTTTCGCCGGTGGGCTCAGGCGGACAATACCATCAGCGAGTGGTGCAATGGACCTGGTCGTAGAATTATGGCGATTCTTGCGTGTGCGTAAGAAGTTCTGGCTGTTGCCGATCATCGTCTTGATGCTCCTCGTGGGGGGGCTATTGGTTCTCGCCGAGGGGTCGGCCTTCGCACCCTTCATGTATACGATCTTCTGACTCGATTCTCAGATAGGGGTAAGCCTTAGGCGATGCGGATACTGGGAATCTCGGCCTTTTACCACGATTCGGCAGCGGCGCTGCTCGAGAACGGTCGGATTGTGGCGGCAGCACAGGAAGAACGCTTCAGCCGCAAGAAGCATGACGCGCGCTTTCCGCGCCAAGCCGTGGCCTACTGCATGGAGGCGGCGGGATGCGACCTGGAGGGTGTCGACTATGTGGCCTTTTACGACAAGCCCTTCCTGAAATTCGAGCGCCTGTTGGAGACCTACGTCGCGTTCGCGCCCCGAGGGTTCAAGTCCTTTCGCATGGCGATGCCGGTATGGCTACGCGAAAAGCTGTTCCAGAAGGATCTGCTGAAGAACGAGCTCTCGGCCTTCGGTGAGGGCTTCGACTGGAAGTCGCAGATTCTCTTCGCCGAGCATCATCAAAGCCACGCGGCGAGCGCCTTTTATCCCTCCCCGTTCGATGAGGCGGCGGTCTTGACGATGGACGGCGTGGGAGAATGGGCGACGACCTCGACCGGCATGGGCCGGGGCTCGGAGCTGGAGATGGTCAAGGAGATCCATTTCCCGCATTCGCTGGGACTGCTCTATTCGGCCTTCACCTACTACACCGGGTTCAAGGTCAACTCGGGCGAGTACAAGGTGATGGGCCTGGCGCCCTATGGGGAGCCGCGCTATGCCGACACGATCCTGGAGCACTTGCTCGACCTGAAGGCGGACGGCAGCTTTCGGATGAACATGGATTACTTCGATTACTGCACGGGTCTGCGGATGACGAACGAGCGTTTCGACACGCTTTTCGGCGGACCGCCGCGCGGGCCTGGCGAGCTGCTGGAGCAGCGGCACATGGACCTGGCGGCGTCGGTTCAGGTGGTGATCGAGGAAGCGGTTCTGCGTCTTGCCCGCAGCTTGCGGGACGAGACCGGTGCCAAGAACCTATGTCTCGCCGGTGGTGTGGCGCTGAACTGCGTTGCCAATGGCAAGCTGCTACGTGAGGACCTGTTCGACGGCCTGTGGATTCAACCGGCGGCCGGCGACGCGGGCGGGGCCCTGGGGGCGGCGCTGGTGGCGCACCATCGGTTTTTGGAGCAGCCGCGCGACCTTGGTAACGAGCGCGATCACATGCAGGGCTCCTATCTCGGCCCGTCATACAGCCAAACGGAGATCGAGGAACGTCTGACGGCCTGCGGCGCGCACTTCGAGCCGCTGGAGGAAAAGCAGCTCATCGACGCCACCGCGGCGGCGTTGGCCGACGGCAAGGCGGTGGGCTGGTTCCAGGGCCGCATGGAGTTCGGCCCGCGTGCCTTGGGGGCGCGCTCGATCCTCGGTGATCCGCGCTCGCCGACGATGCAAAAGATGCTGAACTTGAAGGTCAAGTATCGCGAGTCCTTCCGGCCCTTCGCCCCGTCGGTGCTGCGCGAAGATGTGGAGCGCTGGTTCGAGCTGGAGCAGGACAGTCCCTACATGCTGCTGGTGGCCGATGTGGTGGAGGAAAAGCGGCGTGAAATGACGGACGAGGAGAAGGCACTATTCGGCATCGACAAACTGAACGTGCCGCGCTCCGAGATCCCGGCCATCACCCACGTCGACTACTCGGCCAGGGTCCAGACGGTGCACAAGGACACCAATCCGCGCTATCACGCCCTGCTCTCGGCCTTCAAGGCCAAGACCGATTGCCCGGTGGTGGTCAACACCTCCTTCAACGTGCGTGGCGAGCCGATCGTCTGCACGCCCGAGGACGCCTTTCGCTGCTTCATGGGCACGGAAATCGAGAACCTCGTCATCGGCAACTGCATGCTCCATAAGGACCAGCAGGACTCGGCCTTGAAGCTCGACTACAAAGACGCTTTCGAACTCGATTGACGTAATTTATGCCCCGTCTGGCCCGGGCGTGGAAAAATTATTGATCTAAGGTTGCATACTCCGCCAAAAAGAGCAGAATCCCGCTCGCAAGCGCGCTTTTGATTGGATCGAAATGAAAATCTCCGCCTGTTTCGGGCGAGGCAAATAAAGCGGTTTAGGGCATGAGATTACTGGGCAGGCTGACCGCCTACCTGATCCCAGTCGTGTTGGTCGTCGGTGGCCTCGAGATCCTGTTGCGAGTGATGCCGGGGCTGATCCCCATCGAGTTCCTGCAGCACTTTCACGAGGAGATGCGCCTAGAGGTCGCGGTCCAACTGGATCTGCCCAACCGTTCCGACGTCCAGCCGGTCGAGCGGAACGACGGCGGCCCCTTGCTCAAGAAGTACCGTCCCAACGTCAGCATCACGCTGCCCTTCGGTGACGAAGGAGCGACGGATACCATCGTCACCGACGACCTCGGCTTCTGCAATCCGCCCAGCCGACCCTACGCACGGGAAAACATAGACATCGTTGTGATCGGCGATTCCCTGACCTGGTGCACTTCGGTCAAGCCCGGCGAGACCTGGCCGGCCTTTCTCGCCGACC
>JBFELD010000323.1:0-3662 GCA_041552375.1 Kiloniellaceae bacterium
GGAAGAACGCCTGCAGCGCATGTTCCAGCGGCGCGAGGACCGCCGCTAACTGGGCGCGGGCGGCTGGTCACCAAGCGGCCCCAAGTTCGCCGGCGCAAGCGGTTCTTGCGTCCGTGGCCCGTGACAGGGACGATGGTCGCGACCTGCTCTCGAGATCGACCGGAGAAGAACATGGCCGAGGCGCGCGACGATTTCATGCCGGCGGCGGTCTATGGGCGCTCGCTCAAGGGCCTCGGTCTCAACCTCCTGGTTCGAGATATCGACAAATCGCTGACTTTCTTGAGGGATGTTCTTCAGGTCGATGTGGTCTATGCCAACCCCGACTTCGCGGTTCTGGCTTACGAGGACCGGCAGTGGATGCTGCACGCCGATCACACCTACCACAGCAACCCGCTTTTGGCGCTGACAGGTGACGGGGCCCTGCGCGGCGTCGGGGTGGAGCTTCATCTCTACGGCACCGATCCGGACGCGGCGGAGGCACGTGCCCGTGATGCCGGTTACCACGTCCTGCAAGAGGCGACCAACAAGCCCCACGGTCTGCGCGAGTGCTATCTCGTCGACCCGGATGGTTACGTCTGGGTTCCCAGCCGGCCGATCCCCGATGAGGAGCTGCCGTAGCGCACTCAGCTAGCCATAACGCCAAAGATCCCGGCCATTGCGCCGAAGCCAGTCCTTGGCCTCGTCCATCCGCTCGGTGAGGGACCCGGTGAGGGCCCAGAAGCGCGGGCCGTGATTCGCCTCGACCAAGTGTGCGACCTCGTGCGCGACGACGTAATCCAGGACATGGGCCGGTGTCATGACCAGGCGCCAGGAAAAGCTGAGATCGCCGGCGGCCGAGCAGCTTCCCCAACGCGTCTTGGTGTCGCGCAGGGTGATGCGCCCGATGGCGCGGTTCAGCCGTGCCGCCTTTTCCCGCGCCGCGGGCTGGATCAACTCGCCGGCCCGGGTCTTCAGGAAGTCGCGCACCCGCCGGGCGACGTGCTCCGGGCGGCCGCAGACGCAAATGGCCCCGGGCTCGACCCAGGCCCCGCGCCGCGCCCAAGGTTGATGACGGATGATGTGGCTTTCACCTTGCAACGGCACGAGGGTGCCGGGCTCGAACGGGCGTAGCGGCGCGATTTCGGCCAGGTGCTTCATCACCCAGTCTCTTTCCCGCTCGGCAAAGGCGATGCCTTCGGTCAGCGCGGTACCCCGCGGTAGCACGAGATTGAGGCTCTCGCCACGCGGGTCGAGCCTGAGGGTAATGCGTCGGGCACGGGGATGACGTCGTATCTTGACCGGAAGGCGGCGGCCGTCGGCGCACAATATGTGGTGATCTGCCGTCGAGTGACGCATGCATATTGTATAAGGCCAGGCCGACCCCGGCCGCAAGCCTGTCTTCGGGCTGTTTGCCAGCTAATCGCTGAGGGCCGCCTCCAGGGTCAGCAGTGCCTGTTTGCGCCGGAGGCCCCAACGGTAGCCGCCAAGGCCGCCATCCGCCCGCAGCGCCCGGTGACAGGGGATGAGCAGGGAGACGGGATTGGTCGCGCAGGCCCGCCCGACGGCGCGCTGTCCCTTGGGCAGGCCCAGGGTTTCCGCGATTTGGGAATAGGTCCGGGTCTCGCCGGGCGGGATTGCCAGCAACTCCTGCCAGACGCGGCGTTGGAAGGCCGTCGCGCGCACGTCCAACGGCAAGTCGAAATGAGGAACGCGGCCTTGCAGATAGTCGACGAGACTCTCGACCGCCGCCGCCAGGGCCTTGTCGTTGCGGGTGATCTCCCTGGCGGCCGGAAACTCGGTCTCGAGATCCTGGACCAGGGCCTCCTCCCGATCGCCGAGGGCGACGAAGCACACGCCTTTGTCGGTCGTTGCCACCAGGAGGCTGCCCAGGGGCGAGGCGACGATCGTATAGTGGATGCGCGCGCCCTTTCCGCCCTTGGCATAGGATGCCGGCGTCATGCCGAGTTGCCGCTCGGCCCGCTCGTAGACCCGGCTGGAGGAGCCATAGCCGGCCTCGTAGGTGGCCATGGCGATCGAGTTGCCGCGTTTCAGCTCAGCCCTGAAATGTGCGCCGCGCCGGGCGTCGGCATAGTCCTTGGGACTGACCCCGACGACCTGGGTGAAGACCCTTTGCAAGTGCCAGGGGCTGACCGCCAGCGTATCGGCCAGATGGGCGAGCGTCATTGGCTCGCCCGGGTGTTGGTCTATGTAGTCGCTCGCCCGGCGTGCCAGGGCAACCCATTGGTCGCTCGTGCTTGTTGCCGTCTCGGGCTTCTCGCGTTCTTCGGCCATCTCGACCACCTCGGGCATGGGATGCTTCTCCGCGCTGTGAGTCTCATGATCTCACAGATAATGGCAAGGTCGCGGGTCATCTATCCGAAGCTTGCGCGAGGCAAGAAAAAGCGCGAGGGCGGCCGCACCATGGCAGGCCGCCCTCTCGAATGGTCTAAGGTCGCCTATGGTATCCTAAGGTTTTCTACGGCAAGGCGTCGCGCAGCTTGGCGGATTGTGGGTTGCTGAAACGGCGCTCGATGACGATCGCCTCAGGCGTCGCACCATCGCCATAGTAACCCTGGTTCCACTCCTCGCGGGTGATGAGCTTGGCGCCCTCGATCGAGCCACCGCCGAACAGTCCCACGGCCTTGGAAAAAGCGTAGATGTCGGCGTCGAAAGCGGTCGAGGACGATGCCTCGATACCGGCGCCCTTGTGCCCCACGGCGACCGAGAGATCGCCGCCGAACTTGAACTCGTCCTCCAGTATGGCGGTGACCGCGTCGTCGTTCATCAAGGTGAAGATCACCTCGGAGACCTGACCGCCGATCTGCAAGCCCAGCGATCCGGCGACCAGGGTATAGAAGGCCGGGTTCGACCAGGTTCCGTCGCTGCCGCGGACCATGAGCACGCCATTGCCACCCTCGGCGCCGAGAATGAAGCCGCCCTTGATCAAGGAGGGGATCACCAAAACGCCCTTCGCTCGCTCGAGATACTCCTCGATGGGAAGCTCATCCGGATTGGCGAGCAACTCCTCGACGGCGAAGCGCGATTTCGTGACGACCTCTTCCTGATCGGTGGCCGCCATCGGGCTGGTCGGCAAGATCAGGGCGGTGATGATCAGCAAAGACGCAAAGAGGGCGAACCGTCGCTGGACGGAAGCCATAATCGCTGTCATTGGGTTCACTCCAAAGGGTTTCCGATATCCGGGATCGGTAGGGCATCAAACTGGTCGAAAAATATGACAAAAGCAAGGCATCTTGTGCCTTAATCTAGCTGAAATACAACATTTTGTGGTGTTGATGACGTGAGGTCAGGGGGCCAGGTTTACCTGGCCGACCCGCCAAGCGCCCCATGTGCTCGGGTGGTGGGAGCCGATGGAGCCGGGAACGAAGTCGAGCCGGGTTAGCGAGCAATTGGCGATTTCGAAGGCCAGCGCGCGTTCCGGTGCGATCTCGAGGGCGAACGCCAGGGCGGCGCGAATGGTCCCGCCGTGCGTGACAGCGATGATGTCGCGGCCTCGGTGTTGCTCGGTCAACTCGGTGATGCTTTTGCTCACACGCTCGACGACGTCTTCGAAGGATTCGCCGCCCGGCGGGCGCTCGTGCGCCGGAGCGAGCCAAAAGCGGTGCCAGGCGCCGTCGCGCCGTTCGGCCAGATCGGCACGGCTCATGCCTTGCCAGTCGCCGAAA
>JBFELD010000324.1:0-3654 GCA_041552375.1 Kiloniellaceae bacterium
AGTGAGCAGGCGCGAGAGAAAACCGTCACCCTCGGCCTCGGCCGGAGGTGTCGCCTCGACCACGACCGATGGGGGTATCAACGGCTCCGCCGGCTCGTCGATCAGGGCGCGCGACATGACACGCCCCCACACCCGCGCCGGCAGGGACCCGCCGGTCACACCGTCCATCGGGCTGTTGTCATCCTTGCCGAACCACACACCCCCCACCAACCCGGAGCTGAAACCGATGAACCAGGCGTCGCGAAAGTTCTGGCTGGTGCCGGTCTTGCCGGCCGCCGGGCGGCCCGGGTTGGCGGCCTTGCCGCTCCCCCAGGCGACGACGGCGCGCATCATGTCGGTGACCTGACGCGCGCGCGCGGCCTCGACCACGCGGCCCGGACCGCTGCCTTCGAGGCGGCGATAGAAGGTCTCACCCGAGCCCGAGCGAATTTCCTTGATGCCATAGGGCCACACCCCGAGACCATCGTTGGAGAAGGCCCCATAGGCGCCCGTCAAATCCAAAAGGGTCACCTCGGAAGCGCCGAGCGCGATCGTTCCATTGGGAGCCAGCTCGCTGGTCACGCCGAGACGCTCGGCCGTCTTGGCAACACGCCGCGGCCCGACGGATTGGACCAGACGTACGGCGACGGAATTGAGCGATCGGGCGAAGGATTCGCGCAGCGTCACCTCCCCGTAATACTTGTCCCCGAAGTTGCCGGGGCGCCAGCCGGCGATCTCGACCGGCGCGTCCAGGATCCGGCTATCCGGCGTGAACTGCCCGCTCTCCAACGCCGAAAGATAGACGAAAGGCTTGAAGGCCGACCCTGGTTGCCGCAAGGCCTGCGTGGCCCGGTTGAACTGGCTTTGGCGGTAGTCGACCCCGCCGATCATGGCGCGCACGGCGCCGTCCCGGTCGAGGATCACCATTGCCGCCTGGTCCGCCGCCAGCGCGTGACCTTCGGTTTCCAGGGCGCGGCGTATCTCCTCTTCGGCGATCCGCTGCAGACGGGGATCGAGCGTGGTGTGGACCTGAAGATCGCGGTTGACCTCGCCCATGAAACCTTGCAGCTGCGCCATGATCCAGTCGGCGAAATAGGGTGCACCCCCGCTGCCCGGCGGCCCGTCACGGGTCTTGGCCGCCAAGGCCGCCTTCATGCGCGCATCATCGATGAAGCCGACGTCGCGCATCGCCGCCAGCACCAACCCCGCCCGGGCGTCGGCCTCTTGAGCGCTGCTCAACGGATTGAGCTTGGACGGCGCCTTGAGCAGACCCGCGATCAAGGCCGCCTCGTAGAGCGATACGTCGGCGGCCGACTTGCCGAAGTAGCGCCGGGCCGCCGCGTCGACACCGTAGGCGCCGCCGCCCAGATAAACCCGGTTCAGATAAATCGTGAGGATCTGATCCTTGGTGAAGCGTCGCTCCAGCCACAAGGCCAACAAAAGCTCCTGGACCTTCCGCTTGATCGTCCGCTCGGGTTTCAGGAACAGGTTCTTCGCCAACTGCTGGGTGATGGTCGAGCCGCCCTCCACCACCGAGCCGGCGCGCATGTTGCGATAGAAGGCCCGGGCAAGGCCACGCAGGTCGATGCCGAAATGCCGGTAGAACCGCCGATCCTCCACGGCGATCACGGCATGGGGAAGATCGGGCGGCAAATCGGCCAGGACCACGGGTTCGCCGTAGCGCCCGCCGAAGGAGGCCATCACCGAGCCTTCGCTGGAAAGCAGAGTCACATTGGGCGCGCGCGATATCCCCTCGACCGCGTCCACATCGGGCAGGTCGTAAGCGTAAAATGCAAGAAGCCCGGCGGAGAGCACGCCGCCCCAGATCA
The DNA here is from genome assembly GCA_041552375.1 of Kiloniellaceae bacterium. GTDB lineage: Bacteria > Pseudomonadota > Alphaproteobacteria > Kiloniellales > Kiloniellaceae > JAJFGK01. The sequence goes on from JBFELD010000324.1 coordinate 1,809, forward strand.
TTGCGATCACGCACCAAGTTACGATCTTGCGCAGCCACCCGCCCTTTCCCGACCGGCTCTTGCGGCCAGACTTAGGGCGCGCAGACCGCGTCCCCGGTTTTCGTGAATGCCGGGCGGGACGCGGCTTGCCGCTCGTCGTGCTTCCTTTTGCCCGTCGCGGTGCCGTCATGACTCACTATTTAGTAAATTTTCGGACTAATGACCATAGATATAGTGGATGAGATGGGTGCTCTCCACACTCATCTCATACCAACGGTATCTAACTGCTCGGGTCCTGCGGCGAAAGGATGGCGAAGTCGTGATCTCTTCTTGCGGGTCAGAGTTGCTCACACATCCAGATTTGCCACCTCTAGAGCGTGGGACTGGATGAAGTCGCGTCGTGGCTCGACGACGTCGCCCATCAGGGTGGAGAAGATATCTTCGGCCTCGTCGCTGTGGGCGACCTTGACCTGCAACAACACCCGCGCGTCCGGATCCAGTGTCGTCTCCCACAGCTGATCGGGGTTCATTTCGCCCAACCCCTTGTAGCGCTGCACGGTGACGCCCTTCTTCCCGAGCGCGAAAACCGCATCGGCCAAGCCACGCGGCCCGGTGATGCGAAACTCCCGGTCCTTAGAGACCAACTGGGCGTGTTGAGCGTAGGTTTCCTGCAGCTCCGCGGCCATGGCATCCAGACGCCGCGCTTCGCTGGAGCGAATGAGCGGGCCGTCGAGAACGCGGCGTTCCCCGACACCACGAAGCACGCGGGTGAAGAGCAGGCCCCCATCCTCGGCCGCTTCACCCTGCCAACCGCGCTCATGCTCGGGCAACAACGCATCGAGGCGCGTGGCGATGTAGCGGGCCGCCTCCGTCGCGCGATCGCTATCGGGTATGATCTCCGGGTTGAGCACACCGGCGATCGCCGCTTGCTCGACGATGTCTGGATTGCCGACCTTGCGCAACAAGGGGTCCATGAGATGGCGCGCCCGCACGGCCTGCTGCACGAGGCCGCGCAAGTGCTCGCCGGCGATTTGGGTGCCCTCGCCAAGCGTGAGCACCGCATCGCTGAGGCCGCTGGCGATGAGATAATCCTCCATCGCGCGGTCGTCCTTGAGGTATTGCAGCGAATCACCCCTTTTGGCGCGATAAAGAGGCGGTTGCGCGATGTAGAGGTGGCCGCGCTCGATGAGCTCGGCCATCTGGCGGTAGAAGAAGGTCAGGAGCAAGGTGCGAATGTGGCTGCCGTCCACATCGGCATCGGTCATGATGATGATCTTGTGATAGCGCAGCTTTTCGATATCGAACTCCTCGCGGCCGATACCGGTGCCAAGCGCGGTGATAAGCGTGCCGATCTCTTGCGATGACAGCATCTTGTCGAAGCGCGCCCGCTCGACGTTCAGGATCTTGCCGCGCAAGGGAAGTATGGCTTGGGAATAGCGGTCGCGGCCCTGCTTGGCGGAGCCGCCGGCGCTGTCGCCCTCGACGATGAAGAGTTCCGACTTGGCGGGATCGCGCTCCTGACAATCGGCGAGCTTGCCCGGCAGGGACGCCACGTCGAGCGCGCCTTTGCGTCGGGTGAGCTCGCGCGCCTTGCGGGCCGCCTCGCGCGCCGCTGCCGCCTCGACCACCTTGGCCACGACCCGGCGGGCCTCGTTCGGATGCTCCTCGAAGAACTGGCCCAACCGGTCGTTGATGACATTCTCGACCACCGGGCGGACCTCGGACGACACCAGCTTATCCTTGGTCTGACTGGAGAATTTAGGATCGGGAACCTTCACCGACAGCACGCAAGTCAAACCCTCGCGGCAATCATCGCCGGTGAGCGCGACCTTCTCCTTCTTGGCCAGGCCAGCGCTCGATGCGTAAG
>JBFELD010000325.1:0-3616 GCA_041552375.1 Kiloniellaceae bacterium
GCGGTGCCACCAGAGATGCCCGCGGAAGGGGTTGCGGTCCTCCCAGGCATCGGCGGGATAGTCCAGCCAGGCCTCGCCCTCGGCGGCTCGGCCGTCCATCTCCAGGACGTGGGCGACGGCGTGGATGGCCCAGAGATCTTCGGGATCGCGCTCGACCACCTCGCGCCCCAGATGCTCGGCATCGCGCAATTCGCCGCACTCTTCCAGGCCGAAGGCGAGCATTCCCTGCACGTGACCGAAGCCCGGCACAGTCTCGTCCCAAGCCGGATAGACCTGAGCCACACCATCGCGCAGAAGGTAGTTGTTACCCATCCAGAAGGCCCCGGCGTGCTGCAGACGCAACGCCAGGATATCGTGGGGATGCTCAGCGAGGATCGCTTGCCAATGGGCGTTGGCCACCAATGCGTCGCCCTTGAACCAGGCGCCGAGCGCGTGCACGTGAGCCTGCTCGCGCGGGCTGGCGGCGGGCGCCAGCGCCTCGGCCCTTTCCAGGGAGCGGGCCGCCTTGTCGTGCACCGTGTTGGTAGCGAACATGAGGAAGAGGTAACCGCGCAGGCAATGGCCCATGGCGAAATCCGGGTCGGCTTCCACCACTTGCTTGACCAGTGGCCCGAAGGCCCGTCGGTATTGGAAGAACTGGCGGATCGCGTGGTCGTAAAGCGCCACCGCGTCGCTATTCTCGGTGGTGAGCGTCAAGCCCCTTTCGTCTTGCAGCATGGATGATCCTTCCGTCCTCGCGAGAGGCACCATTGTGCGGCAAGGCCGCACGGCGGGCAATCTTGCCGGCCCAGGGTTGTTCCGCTCCGCGTCTTGCGGCAAGTTGAAGAGTGTTCGCAACACCAAGGGACCTGGGGGGCGATATGGCGGACAAGACCTATGACCTGGTGGTGATCGGTGGCGGGCCGGGCGGCTACGTGGCGGCCATCCGCGCGGCACAGCTCGGCATGACCACGGCTTGCGTCGAGGGGCGTGGCCGGCTGGGCGGCACCTGTCTCAACGTGGGCTGCATCCCCTCCAAGGCGCTGCTGCACTCCTCTGAGATGTTCGCCCAAGCCGCGCACGGCCTGGCTGCCCACGGTGTTGCGGTGGGCGATGTGAGCCTCGACCTCGGCACCATGATGGGCCGAAAGGACAAGGTGGTCGACGACCTGACCAAGGGCATCGAGTTCCTGTTCAAGAAGAACAAGGTCGACTACCTGCGCGGCTGGGGATCGATCCCCAAGGCGGGAGAGGTAGCGATCGCCGGTGAGAACGGTGAAAGCCAGACCGTAAAGACCAAGTCCATCATCATCGCCACCGGGTCGGAGTCGACGCCGCTGCCGGGGGTGGAGACTGACGAGAAGAAGGTCGTTACCTCGACCGGCGCGCTGGCGTTGAAGAAGCTGCCCAAACAGCTGATCGTCATCGGCGCCGGCGTTATCGGGCTGGAGTTGGGCTCGGTCTGGTCGCGCCTGGGTGCGCAAGTGACGGTGATCGAGTTCCTGGATCGCATCTTGCCGGGAATGGACAACGAGATCGCCAAGCAGACCCAGCGCGTGCTCAAGAAGCAGGGCCTGGACTTCAAGCTGGGGCGCAAGGTCACGGGCGCCAAGACGGGGCGCGGCAAGGTGACCCTCGCGGTGGAGCCGGTCAAGGGCGGCGAGGTCGAGGAGTACGGCGCCGAGGTAGTATTGGTGGCGATCGGCCGCCGGCCCTATACCGAAGGCCTGGGGCTGGAGACCCTGGGCGTGGCCAAGACCAACCGCGGCTTCGTTCAAGTCGATGGGACCTATCGCACCTCGGTCGAGGGCATCTACGCCATCGGCGATGCCATCGAGGGGCCGATGCTGGCCCACAAGGCGGAAGAGGATGGGGTCGCCTGCGTCGAGATACTGGCGGGACAGGCCGCGCACGTCGACTACAACCTCGTCCCCGGCGTGGTCTACACCTGGCCGGAGGTGGCCGGTGTCGGCAAGACCGAGGAGGAGCTGAAGGAGGCAGGCGCCGACTACAAGGTCGGCAAGTTCCCCTTCACCGCCAACTCACGCGCCCGCGCCAATGCCGAGACCGACGGCCTGGTGAAGATCCTGGCCGACGCGCGCTCCGACAAGGTTTTGGGGGTTCACATCCTTGGGCCACTGGCCGGCGACATTCTGGCCGAGGCGGTGATCGCCATGGAGCTTGGCGCTTCCGCCGAGGACATCGCGCGCACCTGTCACAGCCATCCGGGCATGGGCGAGGCGGTCAAGGAAGCGGCGCTCGCCGTGCACGGCCGGGCGATCCATATCTGAGCCTCGGCCCTGAGTGGGCCGGCCGCCGCGGTCATGGGTCTCACCGTTACCTTCGTTCTTGCCCAGGTTCTCTCGCTCAGTGCCTTTGGCGCCTTTGCGGGCCTGTTGCCGACCTTCTTCGAGATCTGGGGCCTTTCGAGCAGCGAGGCCGGCTGGATCAACGGCATCTACTTGGCCGGCTACATGGTCGCGGTGCCGTTCCTGGTGACGGTCACGGACAGGGTTGATGCGCGCCCGATCTATCTTGGCTCGAGCGCCTTGGTGGTGGCCTCGCTGCTTGGCTTCGGGTTCTGGGCCGACGGCTTTTGGAGCGCGCTCTTCTGGCGCGCGTTGGCCGGCATCGGGCTGGCCGGGACCTACATGCCGGGCCTGAAGGCCTTGACAGACCGTCTGGAGGGCGGGGGGACGGCGCGCGCCGTCGCCTTTTACACGGCCTCGTTCTCCATCGGCACGGCGTTGTCCTTCCTGGTCCTGGGCGAGCTGGAGGTGTTGTTCGGCTGGCGTTGGGCGACGGGCCTGTTGGCTTTGGGCCCGGCCGCCGCGTTCGCCCTGGTTCTGCTCGGCGTGCGCCCACGAAGACCGGAGGAAACCGGACGATCACGGGCGTTGCTCGACTTTCGCCCGGTTCTGCGTAACCGTCGCGCCTTCGCCTACATTTTGGCCTATGCCGCCCATTCCTGGGAGCTATTCGCCTTCCGTGGTTGGCTGGTGGCCTATCTGGTCTTTGCCCAGAGCCTGCAGCCAGGCGGCATGCTGGGGCGCGATTGGAGCGTCACCACCTTCGTTGCGGTGGTCATCATGCTGGGTTTGCCGGCCAGCGTCCTCGGTAACGAGGCGGCTGGGCGTTGGGGCCGCCGACCCGTGGTCATGGTCATCATGGCCTTATCTGCCCTTCTGGCCTGCGTCGTCGGCTTCCTGCCGGGCTTGCCCTTTCCGCTGCTGGCCGCGCTGGTCCTGGTCTATGGCTGCACGGTGACCGGGGAATCGGCATCGCTCACTGCCGGAGCGATCGCCAACACGCCGAGCGAGCTGCGCGGGGCGACCTTGGCCGTGCACTCCTTCATCGGTTTTGCCGGAGCCAGCGCCGGTCCGATCGTCTTCGGCTGGACATTGGAGGCTGCCGGCGGTCAGGCCGCGCCCCACGCCTGGGGGCTGGCCTTCGCCAGTGCCGGTGTGGCCGTGGGTCTCGGCGCGCTCGTCGTCTGGCGGACGGGTCAGCGCCGGGCGCGGGGATGAGCTTTGTCGTAGACGGAAAGCAGCGCGCTCGAATCGACGGCGGTATAGCGTTGCGTGGTCGAGAGCGACGCGTGACCCAACAGCTCTTGTATGGCGCGCAGGTCGCCGCC
>JBFELD010000326.1:0-3606 GCA_041552375.1 Kiloniellaceae bacterium
GATCGACGACCCCGACCTCGCCGGTCGGCTGGCCAAGCTTCACATTCTCACCGAGGCCGGCGAAGGCCGGCTCGCCCTCGAGACCGCCTTGACGGAGGCGATAAGCCTGCTGATCGCCCGTCACGGCGCTCTCGACCGGTCGGTGCGCCGTCCGGGACGGGAAAGTGGCCCGGTGGCTCGCGTCCGCGTCGCCATCGAGGCACATCCCGAGCGCGATGTCGGTTTGGATGACCTGGCCGCGATCGCGGGCCTCTCCCGTTACCACCTGCTGCGCGCATTTCGCCGTGAGGTGGGTGTGACGCCCCATGCCTTCGTGACCGGCCGGCGCGTTGCGCGGGCCAAGCGGCTCCTGGCCGATGCGGAGCCTCTCAGCGGCGTCGCCCTTGCGTGTGGCTTCTACGACCAGAGCCACTTCACACGCACCTTCAAGGCCTGGACCGGCATTACGCCTGGCCAGTACCGTGCCGGTAGCGCGCTTCCCCAAGACGCGCCGTCTTGAGCCGGGTTTCGTTCGAGTCCTTAAGATGGTCGATCCCCCAAGAGTACGATGATGAGCGATGATGTGAGAAAGACGGCACGCGGCGATAGCCTTCGGGCCGAGGCGAGAGCAGACCTTGCGGCGATCGCGCCGGTGGTGATCAGCGTCGCCGCCTATGGACTGCTGCTAGGGGCGCTGGCCGCCCAAAAGGGCCTCTCGCCGCTGGAGACCTTCGCCATGAGCGCGCTCGTCTTCGCCGGCAGCGCTCAGTTCGTCGCCCTTGATCTCTGGAGCGTGCCGGCCGCCGTGTGGACCCTGGGTGCCACGGCGTTGGTGGTGAACCTGCGCCACGTCCTCATGGGCGCGGCCTTGGCACCGGCGATGCGTTCCTGGCCGCGTGGTCTCGCCCCCGTCGCCGTTTTCTTCATGGCCGACGAGAACTGGGCACTTTCCTTGCGCCGCGCCGCCGAGGGGCGGCTCGGGCCGGCATTCTACATGGCCATGGCGTTGGCCCTCTACGGCACCTGGACGGCCTCGACCACTCTGGGCTCGATCCTCGGCTCCGGCTTGCATGATCCAGCGCGCTGGGGTCTCGACTTTGCCTTCACCGCGGTTTTCATCGTTCTGGTCATGGGCTTTTGGCGCGGCCCGCGGGCGAGCCTGCCGCCCTGGGCCGCCGCCGCCGCCGCTGCCGTCGTCGTCGAGGCCACCGTCCCGGGTGCCTGGTACATCCTGGCCGGCGGCTTGGCCGGTAGTCTCGCAGGGGCCCTGCAATCGCGCGGTGTGGTCTCATGACGATCGATCCGACGACCTTCGCCGCCATCGCCGCCATGGCGGTGGCCACCTACCTGACCCGGATCGCGGGCTATTGGCTGGTGCGGCGGGTCAGCCTCACGGGCCGGCCCGCGGCGGCGCTGGAGGCCGTGCCGGGAGCGGTGCTGATCGCCTTGATCGCGCCGACGGTCCTCGCCACCGGCCCGGCCGAGAGCGGCGCGGCTCTCGTCACGATCCTGATCGCCCGGCGTGGCGCGATGCTGCCGGCGGTGGTGGGTGGGGTCGCCGCGGTGGCGCTCTTTCGTCTGATGCTTGCCTAGTCTTGGCCGCCGCGCTGGCGGTTCAAGAGACGCAAGCGCAGGGCGTTCAGCTTGATGAAGCCTTCGGCGTCGCGTTGATCATAAACGCTGTCCTCCTCGAAGGTGACGTGCTCCATGGAGTAGAGCGAGACCGGGGAGCGGCGGCCGAGGACGGTGACGTTGCCCTTGTAGAGCTTGAGGCTCACCGTGCCCGTCACCTGTGCTTGGCTGGTGTCAATCGCCGCTTGCAGCATCTCGCGCTCGGGCGAGAACCAAAGCCCGTTGTAGATCAGCTCGGCGTAGCGCGGCATGAGCTCGTCTTTCAGGTGCATGGCGCCACGGTCGAGGGTGATTGATTCGATCGCCCGGTGCGCGACCTGAAGAATGGTGCCGCCCGGCGTTTCGTAGATGCCGCGCGACTTCATGCCGACGAACCGCCCTTCCACCAGGTCCACCCGGCCGATGCCGTTGGCGCCGCCCAGCTCGTTCAGGCGCGTCAGCAAGGCCGCCGGGGAAAGCGCCTCGCCATCGATGGCGACCGCATCGCCCGTCTCGAAGGCAACCTCCACGATAGTCGGCCGGTCGGGCGCGTCCTCGGGCGAGACGGTCCGCGAGAAGACGTACTCCTCGGGCGGTTGGTCGGGGTCCTCCAGCACCTTTCCCTCGGCGGAGATATGCAGGAGGTTGGCGTCGACCGAAAAGGGCGCCTCGCCGCGCTTGTCCTTGGGGATGGAGATCTGGTGCGCTTCGGCGAACTCGATCAGCTTGGTCCGCGAGGTGAGGTCCCATTCGCGCCAGGGCGCGATCACCTTGATGTCCGGGTCGAGGGCGTAGTAGCCGAGCTCGAAGCGCACCTGGTCGTTGCCCTTGCCGGTGGCGCCATGACAGACCGCATCGGCGCCGGTCTCGGCGGCGATCTCGATCTGGCGCTTGGCGATCAGGGGCCGGGCGATCGAGGTGCCGAGCAGATAGACCCCTTCGTAAAGCGCGTTGGCGCGGAACATGGGAAAGACGTAGTCACGCACGAAGACCTCGCGCAGATCCTCGATGAAGATCTCTTTGATGCCCAGCATCTCGGCGCGGCGGCGTGCCGGCTCCAGGTCCTCGCCCTGACCCAGGTCGGCGGTGAAGGTCACGACCTCGCAAGCGTAGGTCTCTCGCAACCACTTGAGGATGATCGAGGTATCGAGACCGCCCGAATAGGCCAGCACGACTTTCTTGATCTCGCTCATGAAAGGCTCTCCCTTGCTCGCGCCGCATTGGCACGCTCGGCGTCACGGCGCGCGGGAGTATAGGCCCTTCGGCGTTGCGGGCAAGCCGGCGTCGTCACCGGGCGGTCATGACGCTCGGCAAGTAGGTGGCGATCTCCGGAACCGCCACGATGATGGCCACGGCGACGACCAACAACAAGAAAAAGGGCAGCGCGGTGCGCGCCACATAGAGGATGTTGCGCCCGGTCAGGCCCTGAAGCACGAAGAGGTTGAAACCCACAGGCGGCGTGATCTGGGACATCTCCACCACCAGCACGACATAGATGCCGAACCACATCAGGTCGATGCCGGCGGCCTCGACCATCGGCAGAATGATCGCCGTGGTCAGGACCACGACCGATATCCCGTCGAGAAAGCAGCCGAGGACGATGAAGAAAAGCGTCAATACGGAGAGTAGAACATAAGGCGAAAGCGCCAGAGACTGGATCCACTCGGCCAAGGTCGCGGGGATGCGGGTATAGCCCATGGCCACGGTCAGAAAAGCCGCACCGGCGATGATGAAGGCGATCATGCACGACGTGCGTGTGGCGCCGAGCAGGCTGGTCTTGAAGCTCTCCCAGGACAGAGATCCAGTCAGCAATGAAAGCGTCAACGCGCCGGCGACGCCGAAGGCCGCGGCCTCGGTCGCCGTTGCCCAACCGCGATAGATCGAGCCGATGACGAAGGCGATGAGCAGCATTACCGGTATCAGTCGCCGCGCCGCGTAGATCTTCTGGCCGAGGGAAAGACTGGCATCCGCCGGTGGTGTATTGTCGCGGTTGAGAAGCGCCCAAACGACCACGTA
>JBFELD010000327.1:0-3597 GCA_041552375.1 Kiloniellaceae bacterium
AGGCTTGGCCTTCGACGACCCCGACCTGGGGATTGACTGGCGGATGGGGACCGATCGTGCGATCCTCTCGGAGAAGGACCGCGGGCATCCGCGCTTGAAGGACTTGCCCGCGTACTTTCATGATCGCGTGAGCGAAGGGTGAGTGAAGCGCGAATGTCGTACGTGTCATGACGATCCTGGTGACTGGCGGGGCCGGTTTCATTGGTTCGGCTCTTTGCCGCTATCTGGTCGGCGAGTTGGGGCTCGAGGTGGTGAACCTCGACAAGCTGACCTACGCGGCCAACCTCGCCTCGCTATCGTCGATCGAGAGTAATCCGAACTACGCTTTCGAGCGCATGGACATCGCCGATCGGGCGGCGCTGGACCATGCCTTCGATACCTATCGCCCGACGGCCGTCATGAATCTCGCGGCCGAGAGCCATGTGGACCGCTCGATCACCGGTGCCGCGCCCTTTATCGAGACGAACATCCTGGGGACCTTCCATCTTCTGGAGGCGGCGGCGTCCTATCTGGAGCGGTCCGACGAGACCACCCGGGCGGCCTTTCGCTTTCTGCAGGTCTCCACCGACGAGGTTTATGGATCTCTCGGCGCGCAGGGCCGCTTCAGCGAGACGACGGCCTACGATCCCTCCTCGCCCTATGCGGCCTCCAAGGCGGCGGCCGATCATCTGGCCAAGGCCTGGCACCGCACCCACGGTCTGCCGGTTATCGTCTCCAACGGCTGCAACACCTACGGACCCTATCATTTTCCGGAAAAGCTCATTCCCTTGATGATCCTCGACGCGCTCGAGGAGAAACCACTGCCGGTCTACGGCGACGGCACCAACGTGCGTGACTGGCTCTATGTGGAGGATCATGCGCGGGCGCTATACCTGATCTTGACCAAGGGCCGGATCGGGGAGACCTATAACGTCGGCGCGGGCAACGTCGGCGGCGGCAATGAGCGCCGGAACATCGAGGTGGTGGAGGCGATCTGCGACCTGGTCGACCGCCATGCTCCGGGCAGCGCGAGGGAGCGGCGCCGGCTGATCACCTTCGTGACCGACCGGCCCGGGCACGACGCGCGCTATGCGATCGATGCCGGCAAGCTGGAAGCGGAGCTGGGGTGGCGCGCGCGGGAGAGCTTCGAGACCGGCCTGGAGAAAACGGTCCGGTGGTATCTGGACAATGAGGCCTGGTGGCGTCCCCTGCGCGAGACCCGCTATCGGGGTGAGCGGCTTGGGCTGAGGCGGCGGCACTAGGTCGTTTGATGACGTACCCGCGGGTTTCCGCGGTGAGAGAGTGTTGCGCGTATGTGTTCGATGAGAGTGCTTGTCTTCGGCCGGTCGGGCCAACTCGCCAGAGCGCTGGCGCTCCAGGCCCGAGAGTACGACCCCGCCCTTGATGCGATCCGCCTGCTCGGGCGCGGCGAGCTCGACCTCGCGGCGCTCGAACCGGGGGCCGGTTTCGAGAGCTTACCCGCGGATCTCGCCGAAAGCCTCGTCGCCTTTGCGCCCACGCATCTGGTCAACGCGGCGGCCTACACCGCGGTCGATCGGGCGGAGAGCGAGCCCGAGGCGGCCTTCCGTCTCAACCGGGACGGTGCCGGCGCCGTCGCGCGGCTGGCCCGCGGGTTGTCGGCCGCCCTGGTCCACATCTCGACCGATTACGTCTATGACGGGACCAAGGACGGCCCTTACGTCGAGACCGACCGTCCCGACCCGCGTTCGGTCTACGGCGCCAGCAAGCTCGCCGGGGAGGCCCTGGTGAGCGAGATCCACCCCGGTGCCATGATCCTCAGGACCGCATGGCTCTATTCCCCCTACGGTCACAACTTCGTCAAAACCATGCTGCGGCTGGCGGGGGAACGGCCGCGGCTCTCGGTGGTCTGTGATCAGGTCGGCTCCCCGACCTCGGCGATGGACTTGGCCACCGCGGTCCTGGCGCTGCTGCCACGGCTCTCCGCGACACCGGAGGCCGGCGTTGCCTCGGGTATTTTTCATGCGGCGGCCACGGGCGAGACGAGTTGGCACGGCTTCGCCGAGGCGATCTTCGCGACGTCGCGCCGCCTGGAAGGGCCCTGGGTTCCGGTCGACCCGATCCCCGGCGCGGACTATCCGACCCCGGCCCGCCGGCCGGCCAACTCCCGATTGTCTTGCGAGAAGGTGCGATCGGTCTTCGGCCTAGCGCTGCCCGCATGGGAGCAAGGCTTGGAGGACTGCCTCACCCATCTCCTGCACGACGAGGGTGGGCCGACGGGGCGGCGCCCGGCGTCGAGGGGGTGGGCATGAAAGGCATCATCCTCGCCGGCGGTCTGGGCACACGGCTGTTCCCGGTCACGCAGGTGGTCTCCAAGCAGCTGCTGCCGGTCTACGACAAGCCGATGATCTACTATCCCTTGTCGACGCTGATGCTGGCCGGCATCAACGAGATCATGGTCATCTCCACGCCGCAGGCGATGGCGCAGTATCGCGCGCTCTTGGGCGACGGGACCGCCTGGGGGCTTTCCCTCTCTTACGCGGTCCAGCCCCATCCGGGCGGCCTTGCCGAGGCCTTCCTGCTGGCCGAGGACTTTCTCGAGGGCGGCGGCGCGACACTGGCGTTGGGTGACAACATCTTCTACGCCGCCGGTTTCTCGGGCCTGTTGCGCGAGGCCGCCGCACGGGAGACGGGGGCCACGGTCTTCGCCTATCCGGTTCAAAACGCGCGGCCCTTCGGCGTGGTCGAGGTGGCACCCGACGGCCGCGCCCTCTCGATCGAGGAAAAACCGGCCACCCCGAAGAGCAACCTGGCGATCACCGGCCTTTACTTCTGCGACCGGCGGGTCGTCGAGGTCGCCAAGGCCGTCGCCCCCTCGCCCCGAGGCGAGCGGGAGATCACGAGCGTCTTGCAAGCCTATCTCGAGAGGGGCGCGCTCAGGGTCACGAAGCTGCCCCGCGGCACCGCCTGGCTCGACACGGGAACCGTCGACGCCCTTTTGCAAGCAGCTCACTTCGTACAGACCGTCGAGGCCCGCCAAGGCTTCAAGATCGCCTGCCCGGAGGAAATCGCCTGGCGCATGGGCTGGATCGACGACCGCCAGCTCAAAACCTTGGGCCAAACCCACAACAACACCTACGGCGAATACCTCCTATCCCTCCTGCCCGGTTAATCAGCCCTCGGCTCTTGTTTGGATCGTCGCGTTGATGGGGGCCAATGGCCGACCTTTAGCCTTGACGCCACCGGAGAACTAAACTAGAACATGTATGTTAGTTTTTGTTTTGTTCTAGATATGGCCCCTCTTTGAGGGGGTGGGGAGCCTGGTTCCATGTTGACGAAAAAGCAGCACGAGTTGCTTCTGTTCATCCACAAGCACCTGCAAAAGCACGGGGTTTCACCCTCTTTCGACGAAATGAAGGCAGCGCTCGAGCTGAAATCCAAGTCCGGCATCCACCGCTTGATCACCGGACTGGAAGAGCGCGGCTTCATACGCCGGCTGGCCCATCGTGCGCGGGCCGTGGAGGTCCTGCGTCTGCCCGACGACATGACACCCGCGGCCTCTGGTCCGCGCGTCCTGCCGATGGCGAACCCAAGCTCCTCACGCCGCTATACCGGCCCCTTTGATCCGCCGCCCGCGCC
>JBFELD010000328.1:0-3594 GCA_041552375.1 Kiloniellaceae bacterium
CGAGATGGTGATCGTCATCAAGAGGAAGCGTTATTGGCTCTGGCGCGCCGTGGACAATGAAGGCGAGGTTCTGGACTTCCTCGTCCAAAGACGGCGCGATGCCAAAGCAGCGCGACGGTTGATGAAGAAGCTGCTCAAGAAGCAGGGCTTCGCACCGAGCCGGGTGGTTACCGACAAGCTTCGGTCTTACGCGTCAGCATTCCGAGCTATAGGCCTTGCAGCAGAGCATGGCCGCGGCCTGAGAGCCAACAACGGGGCCGAGAACTCGCATCAGCCGGTGCGAAGACGGGAGCGTAAATTGCAGAGGTTCAAGTCGGCCGGGTCGGCGCAACGCTTCCTCTCAATCCACTCGGCGACATACAACACTTTCTACCAGCAACGTCACCTCAACCGGCGACCCTTTTACAAAGGGCTTCGAACCGCATCATTCGATGCCTGGCAAGCCGCGAGCGCGGCCGCCTGACCCGGGCACCAAGTCGCCCAGATTTCGAGCCGTTATGGTTTATGTGACAATGCCGTCTGAACTGTTTCCCTGAGATCTTCCACGATGATCGTGTCGTGCAGGCCGGGATAGGCTTTGTCCTTGTGGGCGGTCTTGCCGGTGGAGACCGCATTGCTGAGGAGAGAAAAGAGGTGCCCGGAGTGAAGGGTTCGCGCCCGCGGCAGCACCGGGCAGGCTAATCAGTCGTCGCTCTATGAGGAGTTCGAAGCGCCTCTGCGGCCTGATGTCGTTGTCCTCGTCGTGGTGGGAAACGACTTCGCAAACAACTCATCGCTGCTTGAAGGTATCAGGAACGAGTGGCACCCATCCCCTTTATCGCGCCCGTTCTTCCGCAGGAAGCATGGCGGCGTGAGGCGATTGCCGATCACTGTTTGGAAAAGCCCGGATGGGGAGCTACGTTATAGACGTGGTTGGTACAACCATTTCGTGTGAATAGGGACGGCAGGCCTTGAATGCTCCTTTGGAAAGAAGTCCGTTTATGGGTGTGAAAACCGTCGGTGATACGACCGCACGGCCCTACCGGTTGCGAGAGAGACGCTTCCTGAAAAGGAAACCATCATAACGCTGTGATGCCCAAGATCGAAAAAGAGAAGTTTCGGCCCAATAGCACCCGACTGGCACTCGTGCAAAAATGTGCGGAGGATATCGAGCCGCACAGCGCCGATGCGAAAAGCTGGCTGCAGAACTATGCGCGCGTCCATGGCGATCGAATTGCCTTTGACGTCGAAATCGTCGAACGGTATTCGGCCAAGGAAGACGCCATCGTGGAATTTGGCTCGCTTCCCTTACTCCTCACCGCGTCGCTGAAGACTCTCGGTTATGACGTTAAAGGCATCGACCTCGATCCAAGTCGATTTGCAACCGCAATTGCCAAGCTGGACCTGCAGGTTCTCAGATGTGATATCGAGACAGAGCGCTTGCCGCTGGAGACGGGAAGTTATGACACAGCGATCTTCAATGAACTCTTCGAGCACTTACGCATAAATCCGATCTTTACGATGGGAGAGGTCCATCGTGTCCTCAAACCCAATGGATTGCTGTTGCTTTCCACGCCGAACCTCCGCTCCCTTAAAGGCCTTGTCAATTTTCTCTTCAAGAACAAGGCCTACTCATGCCTTGGGAATGTGTACGCCGAGTATAGGAAGCTGGAACTCATAGGTCATATGGGACATGTCCGTGAGTACACCACTCGCGAAGTCTCCGACTTCTTATCTAGGTGTGGGTTTCGGCTTGAGGCTCTTATTTTCCGAGGGCGCTACGACCAGATCATGGCCCAACAGGCTGCCCGGCTGATACCCGGATTGCGCCCCTTCGTAACCTATGTGGCTCGTGCGGACAAATAGGCCTCACCGAAGGGCTATCGACTGTTTTGAGCACAGATTCTGGTGTGCGGTGATGGAGATGGCAGAGCAGAGCAGAGCAGAGCAGAGCAGAGCCCGCTGCCGGCTGCAGGCAGATGTTGGGAAAGCATCGCCACGGCGCTCGTTCGCGTCCTGACCCCGGTAGCCCAAATCGCGATGCCGGCTCTTCCCAAAATGGCGAGCGCTTAGCACCCGATAGCAACCGCGCCATGTCCGATCCGCCAATGACCGCCAATGACCCAAGGCGGTCGGAAATCACTGTTACGGAAAGGCTGGCTATCGCTTATGGAGGAGGCTCAAAGCTCCTTTTGAACAACACACTATGTCGGCTAACCCGGCTAGACCGCCTCGATGATCCGGTCGCGCGGCGCCGGAATGCCGATTTGATCGTGTGGGAGATCCAATTCCCGAGCGTAGCGATGGCCGGCATAGATCGCGGCCGCGATGATCGCCGGTGCATCGCAGTCGCCGATTCGTCTGATGGACTTCGGTGCGCCCTCGACCCCGCCGGCCAGTCGCTCGGATAGCGTCCGATAGAGCCCGTCGTTGGGCCGCCGCGCCGTGACCATGACGATCGAGTCCGCCGCAAGTCGTTGGCTGCGCCCGGTGTAGGCACAAGCCAGTACCGCTTCGCGGCCATCGAATTCCGCAAGCCCGTGCGCCGTGACGATCTCGATGCCAAGCTCCAGGAGCCGACGCTGGGTGCGGGCCTGCTCTGCCGTGTAACTGCCCCAGGCCGCGACCTTGTCCTCGGAGGTGACCAGGGTCACCCGTGCGCCATCGCCATGGACCCGTTCCGCAATGACCGCGGCCATGTAGTAATGGTCGTCGTCGAACACGACCACCCGGCCCTCTGGCAGCCGACCCGCCATCACGTCGTCGGGTGAAAAGATGCGCTCGTCCGGCCCGAGGTCGGCGATGCCGCCGGAATGGAAGCGGCCGCTCCCGTCGCGCCGCCATGTGGCGCCGGTCGCGATGACCACGTGGTCGGCTCCGACGGCAAGCACGTCATCCGCGCCGAGGTCGCTTTCCCGATAAACCTCGACGTTGGTCATGCGCTCGATCTGGTGCAGCCGCCAGTCGCGAACGCGTGCCCATTCGCTGAGGCCCGGTAGCCGAGATTCTAAGGTGACCCGGCCGCCAAGCTCGCGGCTAGCCTCCGCCAGTAGGACGTCGTAGCCGCGTTGCCCCAGAGCACGGGCGCACTCCAGACCGGCGGGCCCGGCGCCGACGACCAGCACCTTCGCGTCCGAGCCCTTGGCCGCGATCTTCTCGGGGTGCCAGCCGCGGCGCCATTCCTCGCCCGTGGCCGGGTTCTGCGTGCAGCGTATCGGTACGCTCTTGCCGTCGCCCGAGTAGCAAATGTTGCAGCCGATGCATTCGCGGATGTCTTCGAGGCGCCCTTCCTCGATTTTTTTGGGGAGAAAGGGATCGGCGATGGAGGGCCGGGCCGCGCCGATGAAATCGACGATGCCGCGCTTCACCTGAGAGACCATGGTGTCCGGCGAGGTGAAGCGGCCGACCGTCACCACCGGTTTCGAAGTGGCGGATTTGACGAACGCCATGTAGGGCTCGAGCGCACCTTCCTTCACGAAGCGCGAGACGCCCATCTCGTAGGAATAATCGGCGATATTGATGTCCCAGAGATCGGGAAGCTCGGCCAGCATTTCGAACATGTCGCGCCGTTCGGCCTGCACGGGGACACCGTCTTCGCCGCTGCCCTCGTCCGCC
>JBFELD010000329.1:0-3586 GCA_041552375.1 Kiloniellaceae bacterium
CGAATGCGGCATCCGGATGAACGACAATCATAAGGGAGGTGGGACGTGAGTGTAAACGTATAGCTTAAATAAAAGCTAAATGCACGACATAGATCAACGCCAATAGGACGCTGCGACGGATCAGGTCATGCTTGTCTGATCGGCAAGTCGAGGCCGGCGGAACGACAGGCGGGCGCGAAGCTCTCGGGCGTCATGGCTTGCCAGCCGTTCTCTGTCAGAGCCTCGATCGGTCGAAAGCGCGTCTTGTAATCCATCTTCGGGCATCCGGCGATCCAATAGCCGAGATAGACGAAGGGCAGGTCGTGCTCGCGGGCGGCCTCGATCAGCCAGGCGATCATGTAGTAGCCCAGGCTGCGCCGGGCCTCGGCCGGCGAGAAATAGCTATAGACCGCCGACGCGCCGTCGGAGAGCCAATCCATCAAGAGCGCCGCGACCAAGGCCCGGTCGGGACGGCGGAATTCGATGACCCGGGTGTCGATGTCGGTTTCCTCCACCATGGCACGGAACTCCTGAGGCCCCATGCAGGCCATCTCGCCATCGTCATGGCGGGCGCGAAGATAGGATTTGAAAAGCGCGTAGTGTTCCTGGGTCGCCAACGCCGGGCGCTCCACCATGCAGAGGTCTCGGTTCGCCGCGGCGATGCGCTTGAAGGACCTTGTGACTTCGAAAGTCGCCGTTGGCACGCGCACGGGCACACAGGCCATGCAGTCCTCACAGGCGGGGCGGTAGGCGAAACGATGGCTGCGGCGAAACCCGGCGCGGGTCAAGAGATCATAGAGATCGTGCGCGTCGGGCCCGGTGATCTCAGTCAGCAACTTCCGCTCGAATCGGCCCGATAGATAGGGGCAGGGCGTTTCAGGAAGCACGTAATATGATGCGCTTGCCCGCAGCGCTTTGGTGCCGCCGGGTCGCGGTCGTGGGCTGGCCGTGCGCTCGCCTTGGTCCATACCCCGAGGTTCGCCCCTTTTTCGTCTCAGGTCTAGTGCATAAAATCCGCTAGTGTGATGGTTTTGGCCTTCCTTTCCTGACCGGGGCTCACCCGCCTAAGGAACGTCAAAACCATAAACCACACGAGACTCTCAGGCTTTCTCGTGTCCTTATCGAACCGGAAGCTTGTCGTTCGGCACTCGCCACAAGCGATGCGAGCTTTTGATTCGGGACACTAGCCGGGATCGGACGCCGACGTCGTGCCGGGGTCCCTCACCACCACGGTGCCGGCGAGGAAGTCGTGCAGCGTGCGCCGCCTGTCGTTGAGCAGTGGCACCAGCAGCACGATCCACACGGTGACCACGACCGAGACATAAAAGACGATGGTGTTGAGCAAGGCCTGCGACAGATCGGGCCGTCCGCCTTGCATCGTTGCCACGCGAAGCCCCATGAGCGCCATGCCGGGGGTAGCCGCGTTCTTAGCTATGAATCCGCTGTGATAGGCAAGGGCCAGAGCCATGAAGATGAAGGCGACGAAGAAAAAGGCGACGCCGAGCGAGAGCACCCCCAAGATCAGGACGATGACCCAGGATCCAAAGAACAGGAACGCCGCGTCGATGAGATAGGCGAGCACGCGCCGTGGCATAACGCCGTCATAGAGGGCCGGGTCGTCCATGCCGCCGGCACCGGTTCCCCATGTGGCGTCTTGCTGCCTCGCGCTACTCCACGACGCGTCGGCCCGCGCGTCCTGTGGGGGCCGGGCCGGGACGTCGGGCAGGTTCGGCTCGTTATCTTCGCTCATGCCAGGCATCGCTCCGCCAGGTCTGTCTCGACGAAGCATAGGAAAGCCGTCTGACAACGGCAAGGAGTGTGGCGAGGCAAGGCTTTCGCCACGCCGGCTCAGCCCTCGCCGTCCTCGAAGTCGGGAATTTCGACCAGGGGCTGCTGGCGCAACAGGATGATCGAGATACGTCTGTTCTGCGGATCGTAGGGATCTTCTTCGATGAAGGGATCCTCCGCGGCGCGGCCGACCACCGACTCGATCCGATCCGAGGCGAGCCCCGTACCGATCAGCGCCCGCCGGCTGGCATTGGCGCGGTCGGTGGAAAGCTCCCAATTGGTGTAGTCGCCGCCACCCTGATAGGGGGTCGCATCGGTATGCCCCTTGATCGCGATCCGATTTTCCATATCGGCGATCGCGCCGACAACGAAGCGCAGCAACTCGCGCGTGTGGCCGTACATCTGCGCCGAGCCGGAGGGGAACATCGAGGTCTTGTTCTTGTCCACGATCTGAATGCGCATGCCCTCGGGCGTATGGTCGATCTGCAGGTTGGCGGCCAGGTTCTTCAGCGCAGGGTCTTCTTCGATGGCGCGCAGGATCTCTTTCTCGGCTTGATCGAAACGGCGCTGTTCTTGTTCCTCCAGCAGGGCATCGACGGTCTTGCGGTCGAGTTCGGACGGATCGATCTCCGGTGTCTTCTCCTCGCCCTTGTCGCCATCGCCGCCTTTGATGCCCAAGGTGTTGCCGTCCCATTCCTCGTCGGAGGAGGGAAGGGCGATGGTGATGCCGATGGGAGCACGATCGTTCTTCAGGGTGCCGTCGACGGTCAGCGTGTTACCGCCCAGGACGCCGTCGGCCCCCTTCGCGCTGCCGGTGACGATCGAGGGGGCGAAATAATCCGCGATGCCGAGCTTTTGTTCCTCGGTGGTCGCCGAGAGCAGCCAAAGCAACAGGAAGAAGGCCATCATGGCGGTGACGAAGTCGGCGTAGGCAACTTTCCACGCGCCACCGTGGTGGCCGTCGTGTCCACCTTTCTTCACCTTCTTGATGATGATTTGGCCGCGATCGTTTGCCATGTCGGCTGTCTCGGTCGTCGTGGCTGCGCGTTACGCCGGGGCCGGCAATTCGGCCGCCGCGTTCTCGACCTCGAAGAAGGTCGGCCGCGTGTGCGAGAGCAGGGTCTTGCGGGCGAACTCGATGGCGACCGCGGGCGGACTGCCGGACATGTGAGCCAGGATTCCGGCCTTCAGGCACTCGTAGTACTTTCCGTCTTCCCGCACGGCGCTGTTGTATGCACCGGCCAGAGGACCGACGAAGCCATAGGCCATGAGGATACCGGAGAAGGTTCCGACCAGCGCCGCGCCGATGGCATGGCCCAGCACTTCCGGTGGCTCGCTCATCAACCCCATAGTGTGAATGACACCGAGGACGGCGGCAACGATGCCGAGCGCGGGGAGAGCATCGGCCATTCCTTGCAGCGCATTGCCGACCGCCCCTTCCTCCTGATGGTGGGTCTCGAGCTCTAGGTCCATCAAGGCTTCGACCTCGTGCGGATTGTCTGCACCGAGGATCATCAAGCGCAGATAATCGCAGGTGAATTCTACCGTATGGTGATCGCCGTAGAACTTCGGGAACTGCTGAAAGAGCGCACTGTCCTGTGGGTTTTCAATGTGCTGCTCAAGTCCGAGATTGCCCTTAGATTTGGCCAATCTGAAGATCTGGTACAACAGGCAGAGCAACTCCAGATAGTCTGCTTTCTTGTATTTTGGCCCCTTGACCGCCCGCATGAATCCGTGGCCCAGACCCTTGAGCGTCGCCATGCCGGACGAGCAGACGATGGCGCCCAGACCGGCACCGAAAATGATGACGAATTCATAA
>JBFELD010000330.1:0-3582 GCA_041552375.1 Kiloniellaceae bacterium
ATCCTGCAGGGCCTCATGTGGCGGGCCTACGATAAACTAGGTTTCCTCGAGTACTCCTTCGTCGAGACGGTCGAGGCGATGCACCCCTTCTATGTGATCCGGGCCCTGGGCGGCGCGCTTTTCGTCGCCGGGTCCTTGATCATGGCTTACAACCTCTGGCGCACCATGCGCGGTGATCTGGCGGAGGAGGAGGCGTCCGCGCCCAGCTCCGCGCCCGCCGCCGCGCCGGCCGAGTGAGGGGACGGAAGATGATTAGTCACGCGAAATTCGAACGCAATTCCATCCTCTTGGTGATCGGTATCCTGGTCACTGTTTCCATCGGCGGCCTGATCGAGATCGCGCCGCTCTTCTTCGTCGAGAGCACCATCGAGAAGGTCAAGGGCGTGCGTCCCTATTCACCCTTGGAGCTGGCCGGGCGCAACATCTATGTCCGCGAGGGCTGTTACAACTGCCACAGCCAGATGATCCGCTCTTTGCGCGACGAGGTGGAACGTTACGGTCATTACTCCTTGGCGGCCGAGAGCGTTTACGATCATCCCTTCCAGTGGGGCTCCAAGCGCACCGGACCGGACTTGGCGCGGGTGGGGGGCAAGTATTCGGACGAGTGGCACCGTGATCACATGGTGGCACCAAGAAGCCTGGTGCCGGAATCGATCATGCCCGGCTATCCCTTCCTCTTGGAGCGCTCCTTGAAGATCGAGGATTTGGGCGACCATCTTCGTGCCAACCGAGCCGTCGGTGTGCCCTACGACGACGAGATGATCGCCAACGCCGTGAGCGACGCGCGCACGCAGGTCAATCCGGACGCCGATGACGTCGATGCCTTCCTGGCGCGCTATCCCAAGGCCCAGGTGCGCGATTTCGACGGCAACCCGCAGGTCCTGTCCGAGATGGATGCGTTGATCGCCTACATGCAGATGCTGGGAACCCTGGTGGATTTCTCGGTCTATGAGGCCGAGGGCGGTAACTTGAGATAGAGGCCGGGGACCGCGGATGACTTATGAGAACGTCGCCTATTTCGCTGAGACCTGGGGTCTCGTTTTCCTCGTCGTGCTCTTTGTTGGCGTGCTGATCTATGTGTTCTGGCCCGGCAACAGCCCCAAGTTCGAGCGCGCGGCCCACAGGCCGCTGGAAGACGAAGAGCTGCCCCGGCGCGGGGTGCCGGTACGCGAAGACCAGTCCGAGCGGGCGATGAACGGCAATTGTTTGGGTGAGGATCGAGCGGTGGCGGAAAAGGAAAGAGATGCGATCTCCGGGGTGGAAACGACCGGGCATGAGTGGGACGGCATCAAAGAGCTGAACAATCCCCTGCCGAAGTGGTGGATCTACGTGCTCTATGCCACCATCATCTGGGCCATTGGTTATTGGATCGCGATGCCCGCGTGGCCGACCATCTCCAGCTATACCAAAGGCGTGCTCGGCCATTCGCAGCGGGCCAGTGTGGCGGCCTCGATCGCCAAGGCGCGAGCCGGTCAGGCCGAGCTGCGCCAAGCCATTGGCGAGAGCGATCCGGCGGCGATCATCGAAGACCCGGGGTTGCTGGAGTTCGCCTTGGCCGGCGGCGCTTCGGCCTTTGGTGACAACTGTGCCCCTTGCCATGGCCGTGGCGCGGAGGGCGCGATCGGCTATCCCAACCTCAACGACGACGTTTGGATCTGGGGTGGCACGCCGGAGGACCTGCACGCCACATTGAAATATGGTATTCGTGCCGGTCATGAGGAAACCCGCGAAAGCGAGATGCCGGCCTTCGGCAGAGACGGGATCTTGGCCCGTGCCGAAATCGGCGATGTCGCGGAATATGTCCTCGCCTTGAGTGGGGCGGGGGAGGACGCGGCGGCAGCGGAACGCGGCGCCGTGCTCTTCGCCGACAACTGCGCGGCTTGCCACGGCGAGGCGGGCGAAGGCGACCAAAGTTTGGGTGCCCCGAACCTGGCCGATGCCATCTGGCTTTATGGTGGTGACAAGGCGTCGGTGGTTGCGTCCATCAGCAACAGCCGCGCCGGTGTGATGCCCTATTGGGAGGGGCGGCTGGACGACGTGACCATCAAGCAGCTCGTGGTCTACGTGCATTCGCTGGGCGGTGGCCAGTAGGCCGGCCTGGGCCGTCGATGCGGCCAAAGGTCGGAATACGACCGCGGTAGAGCCTGCCCCGGTGGTGACGTCACACCCGAGAGGTGGTGCGCGATGACGCAACTCGAACAGCTCGCCGATGAGGCCACGCGCATCGGGGCGACCGCGCCGGTGGTCGAGACCGTCGAGGCCGAGGCCGTCAACTCGCCACAACGCCGCGAGCTTTATGCCAGCCGCGTCAAGGTCCATCCCAAGCGCGTCAAGGGAAGTTTTCGCCGCATCAAGTGGATCGTGATGCTGATAACGCTAGCGATCTATTATCTGGCCCCATGGATCCGCTGGGACCGAGGCCCCAATGCGCCGGACCAGGCGATCCTGCTCGATTTTCCGGGGCGGCGCTTCTACTTTTTCTTCATCGAGATCTGGCCGCAGGAGGTCTACTACGTCACCGGGCTTTTGATGCTCGCCGCTTTCGGCCTCTTTCTGGTGACCAGCCTTGCCGGCCGCGTGTGGTGTGGTTACACCTGCCCGCAGACCGTCTGGACCGACCTCTTCGTGACCGTCGAGCGATGGGTCGAGGGCGACCGCAACGCCCGCATGAAGCTCGACCGCGCTCCCTGGACCGCCGGCAAGCTCCGCAAACGCTTGGTCAAGCACGCGATCTGGATCGTGATCGCGGTGGCGACGGGCGGTGCTTGGGTCTTCTACTTCGCCGATGCGCCGACACTGGCGCTTCAGCTCGCTACCTTCGAAGCCCCGATGATCGCCTATCTGTTCATCGCCATCTTCACCGGCACGACCTACCTTCTCGGGGGCTTGGCGCGCGAGCAGGTCTGCACCTATATGTGCCCCTGGCCGCGCATCCAGGGCGCCATGTTCGACGAGGATTCGCTGCTTGTCAGTTACCGCCCCTACCGCGGTGAGCCGCGCGGCAAGCACAAGCGCGGACAGAGCTGGGAAGGTCGCGGCCACTGCATCGACTGCAATCAGTGCGTTGCCGTCTGCCCCATGGGCATCGACATCCGCGACGGCCCGCAGCTCGAATGCATCCAGTGCGCGCTGTGCATCGATGCCTGCAACTCGGTGATGAGGAAGATCGAGCTACCGCCTGGGCTGATCTCCTACGATACCTACCGCAACCTCGAGGCCACGGCCGGGGGGAGCAAGGCTCGCCTGCGCTTGCTGCGGCCGCGGGTCCTTATTTACATCGCTCTGCTGGTCGTTGTCTCGGCGGTGATGCTGGTCGCCTTTTTGACCCGCTCGGACCTCGATATGACGGTGCTGCGCGACCGCAATCCGCTCTTCGTGACGCTTTCCGACGGGACCATCCGCAACGGATACGAGATCAAGGTGCTGAACAAGGCCCATGACGAGCGCCGCTTTCGGCTCGAGATCGTGGGCCTGGAGGCCCCGGTCTTAAGCGCGGTCGGCCAGACGGAAGCATCAGAGGGCGCGCTCGCCTTCACCGTGCCCGCCGACGACCTTCGCGCCGTAAAGGTTTTCGTTGCCGCC
>JBFELD010000331.1:0-3557 GCA_041552375.1 Kiloniellaceae bacterium
GCGCTTGCTTCGATGCGCTCCGGATGCCAGTCCTTGCGCCACTCCTCCATGAAGGTCGGGTTCTGGGTACAGCGCGAGATCCCGCCCGCCGTATCGCCGGTGACGCAGATATTGCAGCCGATGCACTCACGGATGTCCTCGAACCGGCCCTCTTCGATCTTGTTGGGCAGGAAGGGGTCGGCGATGGAGGGCCGCGCCGCGCCGATCATGTCGAGCACGCCCTTGGTGATCATCGCCACCATCTTGTCCGGCGAGGTAAAACGGCCGACACCGACGACTGGTTTGGTCGTCAGCTTCTTGACCCCATCGACAAAGGGCTCTTGTTCGCCTTCCTCGCCAAAGCGCGAGGTGACGCTGTCGTTCTCCCAGCCGGCGAGGGTCACGTCCCAGAGGTCCGGCAGCTCGGCCAACATGCCGATGACGTCCTCGGCCTCGGCCTTGTGCAACCCGGCGGTGCCGAGCAGCTCGTCGGTCGAGATGCGGACCGCCACGGCGCAGTCGTCGCCGGCCTCCTCCCTGGTGTCCTCGATGATCTCGCGGATCAGCCGGACCCGGTTCTCCAGGCTGCCGCCATATTCGTCGACACGGTCGTTGAAACGGCGGGCGAGGAAATGGTGGAGGCCGCCCAGGGCGTGCGCGGCATAGACGTAGACGATGTCGAAGCCTGCCCGTTTCGACCGCTCCACGGCCTTTCGGTGCCAGCGCCTTAGGTTGCGGATATCCTCCAGGTCCATGCGCCGCGCCTGCACCGGGTCGGCCGTGAAGGTCGCGACCGGCAGATGCGCCGGGCCCATGGGGATTTCGCGCGTATAGAGGTTGGGGCCGTTCATGCCGTTGTAGCAAAGCTCGATCCCGGCAAGCGACCCGTGCGCCTGAATGGCTTCGGCCATGCGGGCCAGCATTGGAATATCCCGGTCGTCCCAAAGGCGCAGTTCGATGAAGGGCGTGATCTCGGAGCTGTGGTGGAACTCCACCTGCTCGGTGCACACGACAGCCCAGCCGCCCTCGGCCTTGACCCGGCGCATGGTGGCAAGCGCCGTCGGGTCGCGGTAGCCCATGCCGTTGCAGTGTGGTACCTGGTAGAAACGGTTGCGCGCCGTCTTCGGGCCGATCTTTATGGGCTCGAAAAGGACGTCGTATCGCGGGTCTCGGGCCATCCCGTATCTCAGCCGTTCTCGAAGCCTTCGAGGACATTCACGGCATTGATGCCGACTTCCTCGATGGCGTAGCCGCCTTCCATCACGAAGAGGGTCGGACACCTAAGCCGGGCAAGGCGCTCCCCATAGGTTCGATAGTCGTCGCTCTCCAGCTTGAAGAAGGAAATCGGATCGTCCTTGAAGGTGTCGACGCCGAGCGAGACCACCAACGCATCCGGACCGTAGTCGTCGATCCGTTTGCAGGCCGCCTCCAGCGCGACCCCCCACTGGCCATAGTCCGCCCCGGGCATCATTGGATAGTTGGCGTTGTAGGCCTCGCCGCCGCCGGCGCCGACCTCATCGGCATAGCCCAGGAAATAAGGAAAGGCCTCGCGTGGGTCGCCATGCAGTGACAGGAACAGGACGTCCGGCCGGTCGTAGAAGACCGCCTGGGTGCCGTTGCCGTGGTGGAAATCGACGTCGAGCACCGCCACACGCGTAGCACCCTGATCGATGAAGGCTTGCGCGGCGATGGCCGCGTTGTTGAGAAAGCAATAGCCACCGAAGACGTCGGAGGCGGCGTGATGCCCGGGCGGCCGGCAGAGCGCGAAGGCGGCCTGCGCGCCGCCGGCGACCTCGGCCTGGGCCGTCAGCGCCACGTCGGCGGCGGCTCGGGACGCCTCCCAGGTGCCGTCGCTGATCGAGGTCTCGGCGGCCATGGCGTAGTAACCGATCTTGCCATCGATGTTGTCGGGAACGCGCTCCTGCCACAGCCGCCGGGAGGGCCAGGAGGTGGCAATCGCTTCGCCCTCGAACCCCTCGGCCTGCCATTCGGCCCAGCAGGTCTCGAGGAACTTGACGAAAGCTTCGTCATGGACGCGCAAGACCGGGTCGAGCCCGAAGTCGCGAGGGCCGATCACGTCCCCGAGGCCGACCTCGCCGATGCGCTCGAGAATGTTCTCGGCACGCACGGGGCATTCGAAGGGTGGGACGAGCTTGCCGCCATAGAGTTCCGTCTCGGCGTCACGAAGTTTGTGCTTGTCGCTGTAGACGGTGAGCATGGGCCGGCCTCCTGAAGCGAAAATGGTAAAAGAGGGGCCGGGACGGCAGAGCGCCCCGACCCCCGGGTATCGTCACTTGAGAAGGTTGGTCCAGATCTTGTCGTAGAGCCTGACCACCTTTTCCGAGCACGGCGGGACGAACTCGGGCGCGGGCGCCTCGGCCGGAATGTTCAGCTCGTGGGCCGAGGCCAGCTCCTTATTGAGGTAGGGCTCGGTACCCATGACGCCGGCGGTGTATTGCGCGAAGTTGGTGAGCTCCGCGGCATTCACCGGATCCATCATGAAGTCCTGGAACTTCTTGGCGTTCTCCAGGTTCGGCGCCCCCTTGAGGACGACGATGTTGTCCATCCAGCCGGTGAAGCCTTCCTTCGGATAGGCGTACTTCAGGGTCTCACGCTCCGCGCGCGCGCGCATGCCGAACCCGTTCCAGATCTGTCCGACCGCAGCATCACCACTGACCAAGACCTCCTTGGCACCGTCGGAGTTGAAGCTGAGCCAGTTCTGCTTGGCTTCGGTCAGAAGGGTGTTCAGCTCCTTGAGCTGCGCCGGATTGTCGTTGCAGCGCGGATGGCCCAGGTAGCGCAGCCCGGCGTTGATGACGTCGTTGACGTCCTTCAACATGTTGATCTTGCCCTTCAGCGTGTCCGGCGGGTCGAAGAGGATCGCCAGGGTGTCGATGTTGCCGTCATAGACTGCCGTGTCGACCATGAAGTTGGTGGTGCCGAACTGATAGGGAACGGAATAGTGGCGGCCGGAATCGAAATAAACGTCGATCAGGTCGGCCTTCATGTGCTTGAAGTTGGGAAGGGTGTTGGGCTCGGTCTTCTCCAACAAGTCTTCCTGGATCAGGATGGCGACCATGTAGTCGCCGGGCACGGCCACGTCGTAGCCCTTCACGCCGGCCTTCAGGCGGGCCAGCAGGGTCTCGTTGGAATCGTAAGTATCCAGGGTCACCTGAACGTCGTGTTCCTTGGAGAACTTGTCGATCAGGCTCTGGGGCAGGTAATCGAACCAGTTGTAAATCTTCAGCTCGCCCGCCGCCTGGGCGCCACCGCCCGAAAGCGCGAGCCCGAGCCCGACGGCGACCGCCGTCGCCAGGGTCTTCCATTTCAGTTGCATCGTTCCTCTCCTATCCTCGGTTATCGATGTTATCCCCTGCGTTTTCCGGCCCGTCCGGCGAAGTAGGACCCCGTGACGAACAGGCACGAAATCAAAAGCATGATGGTCGAGATGGCATTGATCTCCGGCGTGAAGCCGGTACGGACTTTGCCATAGATCGCCAGCGGCAGCGTCGTCGCGCCGGGGCCGGCCACCATGTTGGTGATGATGAAATCGTCGAGCGAGATGATGAAGGCGAGCA
>JBFELD010000332.1:0-3554 GCA_041552375.1 Kiloniellaceae bacterium
CATCGGCGCCGGCATGGGACGGTCATGAAGGTCGCTGGCTACGCCCGCCACCAGATCGATCGAGGGATAGAGCATGCGATAAGAAAACCCGTCGCGTACCGGCCGGCCGTCGTGGATCTCGCCAGGGTTGACGCAGACCACCTGCCCCGGTCTGGCCACGTGGGTCGTCCCCCGGTAGCTGAAGGCTTCGGCACCATCCGTGATGATCCCCAGAGCATAGGTATCGTGGATGTGGGGCAAATAGCGATGGCGGCGATAATGCGCCTTCAAGCATTCCAGGTCGTCCAGACGCCGCTCCCGCCAGAAGCGCACGTTGTCCCGGCTGGCCTCCGCCGATTGCCGATAGGAGGTCTGTTGATCGATATACATAGCTTCTCAGGATAGGGGCTATGGACCGGGTGGGTCTTGCAAAATATTGCTCCCCGATCGCTCGAGGTTGCCGACCCGAACGGCGCGTCAGTTTGGGTCCGCGTCCTCACCCGGCTGCGGGTCGACGAATAGGCAATCGCCCTCGGGATCGCTCTCCACCAGATCGGCGATCGCGCGAAAAGTGCTGGCGTTGATCTTCATTTCGTCGGTGATGGGTGGGTTCTGCTCGCCGATGACGAGGAAGAAGGCGGCGGCGTCGCGCAGCAACTTGGCGGCGACATCGGCGTGGGTGGGCATGGGTCGGTCTCCCCCGAACTGCGCACGTCAGCGGGGCAGCGCATCCACCCCGATGACCATAGCGTGCCCGTAAAGAAGTGCGACGTAAAGGACGATACCGCCAACGACGCGCCAGGGGCCGATGCCCTTGAGATCCAGCCGACAGCGCTTCGTGAGCACGGCGGAGAAGGGCAGCCTGCTCGTCGTCAGTCGAACCGGACCCCAAGCGGCGCCCAATTCAACCTCGCGGCGCAAGTCGATGTGGGCCATGCCGGCAAAGCTGAGAAAGGCGATGCCGCTCATCATCCAGATCGAAGAGAAGTCGCCGCGCACCGCCAGATGCGAGAGCGCCCAAAGGCCGAAAGCCCACAAGGTCGGATGCCGGGTTATGGTGTAGATGCCCCGGGTCGCGGCACGCGGATCGTCATCGAGCAACTTCTCCCCGCCCACGGCCGTCACGCCCGGTGTGCTGAGGCCAGCCACCAGGAACAAGCAGGCAAAGGGCATGATCACGACCGGCACCCAGATCAAGATCTCGGGCGGGCGCCAGACGACCAGATAGGGCGCGCTCGCATAGGCCTTCACCATCCAGGCGAAGGCGATCAGCATCAGCACGGAATAAACGATACGGAAATTGCGCTCGCCCAGACGCCGGACCAGCGGCCGGCGCAGAAAAAGGCTGGAGAGAAGAAAGTGACCGCCAACAAAGAAGAGGGTCGCGGCGATCAAGGCGTTGAAGGTCCCGATCATGGGCCCCAATATGTGAGCGGGGCGCAAATCAGTCCAGTGCGAAAACCGGTTCGCGGACGCACCCCCCTTGTCTGGACCTGTCTGCTGGCGAGTGTGTCCCGCCGAAAGGAAGCGCATATGGAACCCGAAGACCGCCCCCGTCCGGAAGACCCGCTGGCGGCCGCCATCCTCGCGGCGCTGGCATCATTGGCGCCCGGCAAGTCACTCGACCCCCAAGATATCGCGCGAAGCTATGCCGCCCAGCGGGCAAAGCCAAACGATCCGCCGGATCTCTGGCGTCGCTTCTTGGGCGGCGTGCGCCAACAGGCGATCCATCTGGGACGTGAAGGCCGCATCGCAGTGTTGCGAAAAGGCAAGCCGGTCGACCCCCGCAAGCCGGTCAAGGGAGTGATCCGCCTGCGGCTGCCTGTCGCCGGCGAACAGCTACCGCCCACTATGGCGGAGGCGGGAAAATCCTAAAATTCGGGGTCGGACAGGCCATTTTGCCGCCTGGCGGCGGTCACCGTATTGGCCAGCAAGCAAGCGATGGTCATGGGCCCGACGCCACCCGGCACGGGGGTGATGGCACCAGCCACCTCGAGGGCTTCCTCGGTCGCCACGTCGCCGACAAGCTTTCCTTTGGTCTCACCGTCCGGCCCCGTGACCTCGATGCGGTTGATCCCGACATCGATGACCGTGGCGCCCGGCTTGATCCAATCGCCCTTGATCATCTGCGGCCGGCCAACGGCGGCCACCAGGATATCGGCGCGCCGGCAAACTTCCGGCAGGTCGCGGGTGCGGCTGTGCGCGGTGGTAACGGTGCAATTCTCGCCCAAGAGAAGCTGCCCCATTGGCTTGCCGACGATGTTGGAACGCCCGACGATAACCGCCTCCAGTCCCGTAAGATCACCCAAGTGATCGCGCAGCAGCATCAGGCAACCCAACGGCGTGCAGGCGACCAGAGGCGCGTCCGCGCCTCTGGCCCCGGTCATCAGCCGGCCGGCATTGATGACGTGAAAGCCGTCCACATCCTTGGCCGGATCGATGGTGGCAAGCACCGCCTGATCGTCGATCTGCTCGGGCAGCGGCAACTGCACCAGAATGCCGTGGACCGCGGGATCCTCGTTCAAGCGCGCCACCAGGCCCAGCAATTCCTCCTGGGTCGTGTTGACGGACAGGCGGTGCTCGAAGGACTCCATGCCCGTCTCGCGCGTCTGCTTGGCCTTGTTGCGGACATAGACCTGGCTGGCCGGGTTCTCGCCAACCAGCACCACGGCAAGACCGGGGGTGAGCCCATGGGACTGGCGTAGCTCCGTGACCTGGCGCGCGACCTTCTCGCGAAGGCCGGCAGCGAAGGCTTTGCCGTCGATGATCTTGGCGGTCATTCCGGGAGGTCCTCCATAAACTGTCATGCGATGCGGCGCGGCGGCCTTAAACCACAGGCGGGCGGGGCCTGTCCAACACCTTTTTTCGCGATCGGCCGCGACCGCCTTCGAGCCCCTCCAAGCGCCGCGCGAGGTGCGCCAGGCCCTCGATGGCATTCATGCGGGCGCCGGGCCGAAGCTGCACGGCAAGGCTCACGCCTTTGGCGTGGCGAGCCAGCGGTCCGTCAGCCGGTGAGCAGCTCATGATGGACGTTGATCAACACCCGTTGGATGAAGAAGATCAGGAGGATCAGGATCACCGGCGTGACGTCGATGCCGCCAAGATTGGGGATGAGACGGCGCAAGGGGCGCAAGGCCGGCTCGGTGATGCGCCAGAGGAACTCGCCGATCATGCGGATGAACTGGTTGCTTGGATTGACCACGCCGAAGTGGACCAGCCAGCTCATGATGGCCGAGATGATGATAGCCCAGATATAAAGGTCAAGGGCGATGACCACGACTTGGATCAAGGGATCGAGCACGATCATAAGGCAGACTCTCGCTTTTCAGGGACACGTGCGGCGGCGGGCGGCCGTGACCCTCCCAAATTCGGACCACACCCTAAAGGGCTTCGAATGTGAATGGAACCATTTCGTAGCAGCCCCGCCCGAACGCCTGCGTTCGCCTTGACAGAAATGCCCTGCCTGACCATAGTCCGCCCGCCCGCCTGGCCTCACGATGGAACGTGGAGGGAGGTGGTGCTTTTGGTGCGGGGCCGTAGCTCAGTTGGGAGAGCGTCGCGTTCGCAATGCGAAG
>JBFELD010000333.1:0-3530 GCA_041552375.1 Kiloniellaceae bacterium
CCCCGAACAAGGTGGCGACGGGCCGGGCGCGGTTCTTCTTCCACCGGACGCCTGCCGACGCGGCGGCTCTTCCGGAATAGGGAGGGAGCCTCGCCATATTCACGCCGGAACCAGCGGCTGAAGTGCGCAGAGTCCGCGAAGCCGCACTCGAGTGCGATCTGCGTGACGCTGCGATGGGTGTTGAGCAGCATCCAGTGCGCGTGGCCCAGCCGGATCTTGCGCCAGATCGCCCCCGGCCGCTCGGTCGTGATCCGGGTGAAGGCGCGATTGAGCTGGCGGGTCGACGAGCCGATCCGGCGCGCCAGTTCCTGGACCGTGAAGGGGCGAAGCGCGTGCTGCTCGATCAGCTCGATCGACCGTTCGACCCGCCAGTCCCCGCAGGCCGCGAGATTTCGGTAGGGGCGATGAGGCAGGGCATGGGCGGCACGGTTCTTCTCCACCAACAAGGACACAAGGCTTTTGACCGCGCGCGCCCGGCCACAGTGCTCCTCGATCAGAGCATAGGCCAGGTCGATCGCCGCGGTCCCGCCCGGGCAGGTCAGGATCGCGCCGTCGCGAACGTAGATCCGGTCGGTTACCGGGCGCGCGCGGGGAAACATCTCTTCCATCTGACGGCGGTGCTCGATGTGCACGGCACAGTCTCGGTCGTCCAGGAATCCGGCCTTGGCCAGGATGAAACTGCCGGTGCAAAGACCGGCGAGCGGCACACCGCGTGCATGGGCCGTCTCGAGATAGCCGTAAGCCTCGGCCGGCAAGTCCAGGCAGTCCGGCAGCAGGCCACCGACCACGGCGATATAGTCGAACGTCGTCGGGTCCGGAAAGGTGGCGTTGGGCATGACCTGCACCCCGCAACTGGACTCCACCGGCTCCAGGGTCGGCGCGACCACGCGCCAGCGGCAGTGGATCTGACGGCTTCGGTCGGCTTCGTCGGCAGCGTGCCGCAGGCTGTCGACGAAACTGGCGAACGCGATCATCGTAAAGCGGGGCGCCAGAACGAAGCCCACCCGCAAATCGGGAGTGATGGCCTGCGTGTCTCGATCCATGTCTCAATTATTCATGAAAGTGCCTCGCTCATTCAAGAAATTATAGGTATTTCATCCTATTCTTCGGGCAATAGCCGGCGCTCAGACCGGTTGTCGAAAACAGAGGAGGGGTTCATGCAAGCATCGTTCAGGAACGCAGGCCTTGGCATTGCGGCCATCGCACTCGCGCTCTTCTCGACCGGCGGTCCCGCGCTCGCCGGCGATTTGGAAGTGATTGAATCCGGAAAGCTGAACGTCGCCTTCAACGGCGATATGCCGGGCACGAGCTATGAGGACGGGCGTCTGATCGGCCTCGACGGCGAGCTGATGCATATGGTCGCCGACGAGTTGGGGCTCGAGGTCGTGCCGAACCTGATGGAGTGGGCGGCCGAGATCCAGTCGGTGAAGACGGGTCGTGTCGATATCATGCACGGCATGATGGGTTGGAACGACCAGCGCATCAAAGTGATCAACATCAGCGATCCGATCTATTATGGCGGTGCCAACATCACGCAAAAAAAGTCGACCAACTGGAGCACCATCAAGGATCTGGAAGGGCGCACCATCGCGACGATCCAGGGCTTTGGCTGGATCGACCAACTGAAAGCGATCGAAGGGGCGGAGCTGAAGCTCTATGACACGTCCGATGCGGCTGTCCGCGATCTGCTGGCCGGCCGGATCGAGGCCCTCTTCGCCGATCCGCCGCTCATTCAGTATGCGATCGCGAAGAACCCGGACTGGGACATCCACGCGGTGGCGATCCAGCAGGACTTCGATGACAAGTACTCGCTTCTGACCGGCAAGTACAACGTGGTCTTCGGGCTTAATCAGGACGCACCGGAGCTGCTGAAGGCGGTCAACGAGCAAATCGCCAAGATCTGGGCCACCTACAAGAATAAGGAGGTTGCCGCCAAGTACGGCCTTGGCGACGATAGCTGGTTCGATCCGGGATCGCTCAACCTGAGGGCGGGCGTCGATCGCCCCGCCGATTGGCAGCAGCCGACCCTGCCCGACAATTGTAAGGGCTAAAATACGACGCCACGGGAGGGGCCGGGCAGCGGCGTTGCCCGACCCCGCCGCCTGCCAATGGAGGGGCCGTTGGACACCCCACTCTTGCACGTCGAGGGTCTGCACAAGAGCTTTGGCGCCCTGGAGGTTCTAAGGGGCGTGGACATGACGATGGAACGCGGCCACAAGACCGCGATCATCGGCCCCAGCGGCTGCGGCAAGTCCACCATGCTGCGCTGCATCAACTACATGGAGACGCCCAGCGCCGGACATATCCATCTGGACGGCGAGCTCTTCGGCGAGCGCCAAGTCGATGGCGGCTTCCGGCGAATGAGTGAAAAGGAGCTGGCCAACCAGCGCGCCCATGTCGGGATGGTCTTCCAGGGTTTTTATCTCTGGCCCCATCTGAATGCGCGCGACAACGTGGCGATCGGACCGATGAAGGTACGCGGCTTGAGCCAGGCGGCCGCCTACGAGCTGGCCGAGGCGATGCTGGAAAAGGTCCACATGTCCCACAAGGTCGAGGAATTTCCCGAGCGTCTATCGGGCGGCCAGCAACAGCGCGTCGCCATCGCCCGCGCCCTAGCCCAGCAGCCGAAACTGATGCTCTTCGACGAGCCGACCTCGGCCCTGGATCCGGAGTTGATCGGGGAGGTGCTGAACGTCATCCACGAGCTGGCCGAAGAGGGCCGCTCGATGGTTCTGGTCACGCACGAGATCCGCTTCGCCCGCGAGGTCGCCGATCACGTGATCTTCCTCCACGACGGCGTGATCGTCGAGGAGGGGCCGCCCGCCGAGCTGATCGACAACCCTCAGCACGAGCGGCTGCGCGGCTTCCTGCGCCAGATCAACGAGCACTGACGGGCATGGAATTCCTGACCAAGGTTGCCGATCTTGGCGGGCCGCTGTTGCTCGGCGCGGTGACCACCGTGTTGATCACACTTTGCGCTTTGGCGGTGGCGATGGTCATTGGCCTGGCGCTGGCGTTGATCCGGCTTCTGGGCTTTCGCGTGCTGAACGGAATGATCGCCACCTACGTCGAGGTCTTCCGCAATACGCCGGTGCTGGCCCAGCTCTTCATCATCTATTTCAGCCTGCCCTATGTCGGCGTGAAGATCGACCCCTTCACCGCCGCGGTCATCGGGCTGGGGTTGAACGGAGGCGCCATACTTTGCGAGGTGTTCCGTGCCGGGCTGAACGCCATCCATCACGGCCAACGCGAGGCGTCCTTGGCGGTCGGCATGACACCCTGGATGAGCCTGCGTTACATCATCCTGCCGCAGACCTGGCGCATCACCTTGCCGCCGCTCGGCAATTACGCCATCGCCCTCTTGAAGGACACGGCGATCGTCTCGGCCATCGCCGCGCCCGAGATCATGTTCTACGCACGCAACCTCGTCACCTCGACCTTTGAGACGACCTTCATCTATATCCTGGCGGCGCTTTTGTACTTCTGCTTGAGCTTCCCGCTGGCGCGGCTGGTGGAGCGCTTCGAGCGGC
>JBFELD010000334.1:0-3529 GCA_041552375.1 Kiloniellaceae bacterium
GACGCGGATGGCGTCGCGGCAGCTCGCCGCAGAGACGGGCATGATCATGAATTCCTGAATGTCGATCGGGTTGTCGGCGTGAGCACCACCGTTGACGATATTCATCATCGGTACTGGCGTTACATGGGCGGCGGTGCCGTCGGGCGCCTCGACCGGCGCGCACGAGGCGGTCGAATTGCGAGACGGCGATCCCGCCCGCTTCGGCGGTAAGGGCGTGCTCAAGGCCGTCGCCGCGGTGGAGGGGGAGATCGCCGATGCTCTGCGTGGCCAGCCGGCCGAAGAGCAGGCCGCGATCGATCGGGCGATGATCGAGCTCGACGGCACGATGAACAAATCACGCCTCGGCGCCAACGCCATTCTCGGCACGTCGCTGGCGGTGGCGCGGGCCGTTGCGCAGGACGCCGGGCTACCACTCTACCGCTCGATTGGCGGAGACGAGGCGTGCCTGTTGCCAGTGCCGTTGATGAACATCGTCAACGGCGGTGCTCACGCCGATAACCCGATCGACATTCAGGAATTCATGATCATGCCGGTCGGCGCGCCCAGCATTAAAGAGGCCACGCGTATGGGGGCAGAAGTCTTCCAGGCCTTGAAAAGCACGCTCAAACAGGCCGGTCACAACACCAACGTGGGCGACGAGGGGGGCTTCGCGCCGGGGCTGTCCTCGGCCGAGAGCGCGCTGGACTTCATTGCACAGGCCGTGGCCGCGGCGGGCTATCGCTTGGGCGACGATATCGCGCTAGCGCTCGACTGCGCCGCTACCGAATACTTTAAGGAGGGCCGGTACGAGCTGGTGGGTGAGGGCCTGAGCCTGGATGCCGGGGCCATGGCGGACTACTTGGCCAAGTTGGTCGGGCGTTATCCCATCGTTTCCATCGAGGACGGCATGGCCGAGGACGATTGGGAGGGGTGGGGCCTGCTGACCGAGACGTTGGGAGAAAAGGCTCAGCTGGTGGCTGACGACCTCTTCGTCACCAATCCGCGGCGTCTCGAGCGAGGGATCGACGAGGGCATCGCCAATTCGATCCTCGTCAAGGTCAATCAGATCGGCACCTTGAGCGAGACGTTGGAGGTGGTGGAGATGGCCCTCGACGCGGGCTACACCGCGGTCATGTCGCACCGCTCCGGCGAGACCGAGGATACGACGATCGCCGATCTTGCCGTGGCCACGGGCTGCGGTCAGATCAAGACCGGGTCCCTGTCACGCTCGGACCGCTTGGCCAAGTACAATCAGCTCATCCGTATCGAGGAGGAGTTGGGCGCGCAAGCGCGCTACGCCGGGCGCGCCGCGCTGAAATCTTAGGATCGCCGGAGGGACGTAAGATAGGTTCCCCGAGTCGCAACTTGAGATTTGGGTAGCAAGTCGTCTTGAAGTTGGCGTGTTTTCCTAGAACCTTTGGAATCTCACTGGAATCCTTAACGTTTTTTGTTGACGCCACGAATGGGCTTGTGATTCGATGCGCTCATGTCGTTGTTCCGGGAAATTCGAATTCGCGCACGCCGTGTTGCTCCTCAAGTGCTGGCGGCCACCGTGGTCGCCTATTTCGGCTATCATGCGATCGAAGGGGAAAAGGGCGTGAAGACCTGGGCGCGTTTGAACGACGACTTGAACGTTGCCAAAGCACATCTCTCGGACCTGGTGGTCGAACGGGAGAAGCTGGAAAAGCGGGTCAACCTTCTCAACCGCAAGCATCTGGATCCCGATTTGCTTCATGAGCGCGCGCTCGAGGTATTGAACTACGGGCACCCGGACGAATACATCGTCATCGACCCGGACAAGCAATAGTCCCGAGCTTACGGTTCTACGACACTAATTGTTGTCTTAACTGAAATTAAGTTAATCATACTATTATTAAGCTTTTACAAAGAGTTATATATGATTGCCGCTCCCGCTGCCGTCTGTTATTCTGACTTCACAAGAGGTGCGCCAACTCCTACATAAGAGCGCACCAAGGACGGATGAGGCGAGGAGGCTCATGGCCAAGGCGAGGGCGGCTGCCGCAGCCGCGGGGGAAAAGCGGCGTGCCACCAGGAAACGCACGCCGGCCGCAAGCTCGGAAGAACTTCACGCATACTATCGCGACATGTTGCTGATCCGCCGCTTCGAGGAGAAGGCGGGCCAGCTCTATGGCATGGGTCTCATCGGCGGCTTCTGTCACCTTTATATCGGACAGGAGGCGGTGGTCGTTGGCATGCAGGCGGCGCTGACAGAGAACGATTCCCTGGTCACGTCCTACCGTGACCACGGGCACATGCTGGCCTGCGGCATGGACCCCGGCGGCGTGATGGCGGAGTTGACCGGGCGCGAGGGCGGCTATTCCAAGGGCAAGGGCGGCTCGATGCATATGTTCTCCGTCGAGCGCAAGTTCTTCGGCGGACATGGCATCGTCGGTGCTCAGGTGCCGATTGGCACCGGCATCGCTTTCGCCCATCAATATCTCGAAGAGCCGGCAGTTTGCCTCACCTATCTCGGTGACGGTGCCTTGAACCAGGGCCAAGTCTATGAGGCCTTCAACATGGCGGCGCTGTGGTCGTTGCCGGTGATCTACATCATCGAGAACAACAAGTACGGCATGGGCACCGCGATCGAGCGTTCCTCTGCCAAGAGCACCGAGCTTTACAACCGCGGCCAGGCTTACGGCATACCGGGCATGCAGGTCGACGGCATGGATGTCTTGGCGGTGCGCGCCGCTGGAGAGAAGGCCGTGGCACACGCGCGCTCGGGCAAGGGGCCTTATATCCTCGAGATGCTGACTTATCGCTATCGCGGCCATTCCATGTCGGATCCGGCCAAATATCGCTCTAAGGAAGAGGTCCAGAAAGTCCGCCAGGAGCGCGATCCGATCGAGCGCTTGCGGGCGGTGCTTCTGGACGATGGCGTCAGCGACGAGAACGCCCTCAAGGAGATCGATAAGGAGGTCAAGGCCATCGTATCGAAGGCTGCCGACTTCTCTCAGACCAGCCCGGAGCCCGATCCTTCGGAGCTTTACACCGACGTCTATGTCGCGACGTGAGGTCGCGGCCCCGCGGGCGATTGGGAATAACTGGAGGCGCTTCATGCCCATCAACGTCCTGATGCCGGCGCTCTCGCCCACAATGACCGAGGGCACGCTGGCGAAGTGGGTGAAGAAGGAAGGGGACGAGATCGCCTCGGGCGATGTCATCGCGGAGATCGAAACCGACAAGGCGACGATGGAAGTCGAGGCGGTCGACGAGGGCAAGCTCGGCAAGATCCTGGTCGACGAGGGCACGGAAGGTGTCGCGGTCAACTCGGTCATCGCGGTGATCCTGGAGGAGGGCGAGGATGCCTCGGCGATCTCCGATGCGCCGGCTCAGCCCACCGCTGCACCGAGAGGTGATGGCGCCGCCGAGCCCACCCCTGCGCCGGCACCTCAAGCCGCGCCGCCGACCTCCGCCCCCGCCGTCGAAGCCGTGCCGGCCGATCCCGAGTGGAGCGGCGCGACCATTACCCAGACGGTGCGGGAAGCCTTGCGCGATGCCATGGCCGAGGAGATGCGGGCCGAT
The DNA here is from genome assembly GCA_041552375.1 of Kiloniellaceae bacterium. GTDB lineage: Bacteria > Pseudomonadota > Alphaproteobacteria > Kiloniellales > Kiloniellaceae > JAJFGK01. Next base: position 3,526 of record JBFELD010000334.1, read on the forward strand.
CCCA
>JBFELD010000335.1:0-3523 GCA_041552375.1 Kiloniellaceae bacterium
CTTGGCAAATGCACAGCCAGAAAGGCATGGCACAGCCGGTTTATCTCACGGGTTTGCCGATTGATGGGATGGTCGCCAAGAACGGTGTGGTTGGCGAGCTTCCGGTTACCCGTGAGCAGCGCTTGCACGGCATTCTCGACCGCCTTGTGCACCGCGTCGCCGAGGGCGGCAACCTTGTCTCTGATCTGTGCCAGGTCGCGGGACAGACGTTCTTCGTAAAGAGGCATAGCACAAGACTCCGCTTGGCGTGGCGATCACATCGAAACCGAGTGGGAAGAGGCAGGTGCCCCGAGCCGGCCCAAGCCGGCCCGGGGGCACGGCACTAGTTGCAGGTAACGTCGCGGACCGGTGCGTATCCCTTGCTCAGGATGATGCATTGGCCTTCGTCGCTGAGGATCCAGTCCAAATAGGTCTTGATCTCGCCCGTCGGCTCGCCGTTGGTGTACATGAACAAGGGCCGCGCGATGGGATAGCTGCCATTGCTCGCGGTTTCGACGGTGGGATTGACGCAAGTCTCGCCATCGCCCTTGGCCACGCAGGCGAGCTTGACATGGTCGGTGGCATAGGCCAGGCCGCTGTAGCCGATGGCGCAGGCCGTCTTTTCCACCAGGTCGACGACATCTTTCGAGCCATGCATGTCGAGCGTGCCCATCCGGTAGTCGCGCTTGCCGCCGAGAACGGCCTTGCGGAAGTAGGCATAGGTGCCGGAGTTGTTCTGGCGGCTGACCATGACGATCTCCTGGCCCTTGCAGCCGGGCACCTCGAGGCCGATATCCGTCCACTTATCGTATTTGCCTTCCTCGCCATAGATCTCGGCGAGCTGACCGAGCGACATGGACTCCGCCGGATTGTCCTTGTGCAAGAATACCGCCAGCGCGTCGTAACCGACGACATGCTCGATCGGGTTCTGGCCCTTCGACTTGGCGAGGTCGACTTCCTTGGACTTCATCGCCCGGCTCGCGTTTGCGATGTCCACGGTGCCGTTGATCATGGCGGCGATCCCGGTTCCGGATCCGCCACCCGAGACCGCCACGGCGACCTCCGGGTTGACCGTCTGATAGGCCTCGGCCCAGGCTTGGGCGACGTTGACCAAGGTGTCCGAGCCCTTGTTCTGGATCAGCTCGCGGGCCTGGACGGGGGACGATGCGATGGCAATACAAACGGCGATGGCGGCGCTCGCCACCAGGGGTCGTTTCTGACGCATGATTCCTCCAATGCGCACGTTGTTAAGGCCGGGCCATCGGGCCACAACACTTAAGAATTCGTACTGTCGGAGCGCAGTCTGGGGAGGAATTGTTATGGTTTCGTCATGGAAGTATCATGGTTTCTATATTGTTCGCCTGGCGGCGAGGCCGGGGTCCTCGTCTTGGACTTCGGTTGGTGAAGCAAGCAGGCGGTCCGTCATTCCGCTTTCGATGGCCTGAGCGATCTCCCCCGGGAAGCGGCAACGCAATGTGGTGCCCTGTCCCAGTTGGCTGTCGATGTGCAGGTCCGCGTCATAGTGGTCGAGGATCCGCTTCACGATGGCAAGACCCAGTCCGGTACCGCCGCTGGATCTCGACCGGCTCGGATCGACCCTATAGAAGCGGTTGGTGAGGCGTGGCAGATGATGGGCGGCGATACCCTCACCCTGGTCGCGAACCGTTAAGGTTGCGTTCGTGTCCTCCGTCTCCCAGCGGACCTCGATCTTTGTGCCGACGGGCGTATGGCGCACGGCGTTGATGATAAGGTTAGACGCGAGGCTTCGCAGCTCTCGCTCGTCGCCGAGAAGGCCCAGGCTTGGATCGGCATGAAGCGAGATCTCGTGTCCCCGCTCGCCGCTCAAAGTGCGTCCCTCCTCGCAAATCTCGGCCAGTATCCGCGCCATTGGGATCATTTCCTTGGACGGAGAGGTATCCGCCATTTCCAACTGTGAGAGGGTCAAGAGATCCTCGACCAGGTTCTGCATTCGCGACGCTTGCAGATCCATCTGCTCGATCGGCCGGCCCCATTGCGGACAATTGGCGGCGGCGTCACGAATCGCCTCCAGATACCCGCGAAAGACGGTTATCGGCGTTCGCAGCTCATGCGACACATCGGCGATGAAGTGGCGTCTGGCCTGCTCCAGTCTGTAAACGGGGGTTATGTTTTGTGCCACCAAGAGGCGACGGCGGTCATTGCCGAAAGCGGCGGTGGTATGGACGTTGAGCATCCAGGCTCCGTTGACCGGTGATGGCACCTGAACGGAGGGCCCGGTCTCACCGCCCTCCAGATTGTCGCTGAGGACCGGATGGTCGATGACGTCGGTGATGGTCTTTCCGAGGTCCGCGCGCCGGCGCAGCCCCAGCAGCCGCTCGGCCGAATGGTTCAGCCCCTCGATCCGGTTGTCCTGGTCGAGCACGACCACCGCGTCCGGCAGGAACGCAGCCGCTTCCCACACATCGGAGAGTGTCTGCGACAGGCGCCGCTTACGCTTTCGGTTCAGTAGCTGTAGCCGCTGCAGGCCGTCGAACACTTGCTCCCAAACACCGAAGGAGACCGGTAGGCGAAAGCTGCGTCGGCGCGTCACCCATCGTTGCAACAAGATGAGATTTAAAAGGTGCCAGAGAAAATATACCACCGCCATGATGACCAGCGAGACCCAGACATGTCCTATGACGAGTCCCACCAGGCCGACGACAGATCCGATGGCCAGGAGACACAGGCCTTCGTTTCGCCAGGCTTTCAACACGACCGCGATCCGCCGAACAGCCGGTACCCCACACCGCGCACGGTCTGCACCATGTGACCGAGGCCATGGCCGTCGAGGGCCTTGCGCAGATTGCTGACATGCATATCGACCGTGCGTTCGCCGACGTGAAGATTGTATCCCCACACGAGGTCCAGCAACTGCGCGCGCGTGTAGGCTCGGTCCGGGCGGCTCATGAAGACTTGCAAGAGACGAAACTCGGTCGGCCCCAAGTCCAAAGCCTGTTCGTTCGCGAACACGCGATGGCTCACCGGATCGAGGACAAGCTCGCCGACGCGCAAGGGCTCCTCACCCGCATCCGGGCGAGCGCGCCGCAACACCGCCTCGATCCGCGCGATCAGCTCGCTGGCGGCAAAGGGCTTGGTCACGTAGTCGTCGGCTCCGGTATTCAGACCGCGAACCTTATCCTCTTCCTCGCCGCGGGCGGTCAGCATGATGATTGGGATCGCGCGGGTATGCTCGTCACGTCGCACTTGGCGCGCAAACTCTATCCCGCTGCGCCCCGGCATCATCCAATCGAGGAGGATGAGATCGGGCTGCTCGGTTAAAAGGATCTCCTGCGCGCTATCGGCGCTGTCGGCTTCGAGATAATCGAACCCGACGCCGGACAGGACGAACCCGATCATTTCCCGGATGGGGGCCTCGTCGTCGATGATCAGAATCTTCCGCCCCACCAGCGCTCCCCTCGCGAGTGGAATTTTTCTCTGTTATCTCAGTTTTTTACTCTTCGTGATCGGCCGTGTCACCCTGGTCTATCGATCTTCGCTGACAGGTGACGCCTAACTCTTTTGCGCA
>JBFELD010000336.1:0-3478 GCA_041552375.1 Kiloniellaceae bacterium
CTCCCGCCCGCGGCCGAACGACTGCCGAAAAATCCATTCGTGGTTCCATTGGGCGAAGGGCGGCAGCTCGGCGCTCACGGCGGCGAGATGAGGACCTTGGTCACGCGGTCCAAGGACACGCGGCTGCTCAACGTTTATGGCTATGGGCGGTTGGTGGGATATGACGAGTCGCTTGAGCTCGTGCCAGATATTCTCGAGAAGGTCGAGGTCGAGGACGGACGCATCTTCACCTTACACTTGCGTAAGGGGCATCGATGGTCGGACGGTCACCCCTTCACCACCGAGGACTTCCGATACTATTGGGAAGACGTCGCGCAGAACGAGAAGCTGGCGCCGTCCGGCCCACCGATCACCCTCAGGGTCGACGATCAACCGGCAGAGGTCGAATTTATCGACGAGGTGACAGTGCGTTACAGTTGGGCCAAGCCCAACCCCTTTTTCCTGCCGGCTTTGGCGGGGGCGAGGCCTTTGTTCCTCTACCGGCCCGCGCACTACCTCAAGCAATTCCATGCGGCTTACCGCGATGAAGCCGAGATCGACGCCGAGGCGGCCGAGCGAGGATTTCGTAATTGGGCCGAATTTCACAACCGCTTGGATAATCTCTACCGGTCCGACAATCCCGACCTGCCGACGTTGCAGCCCTGGACGAACTCGGTCGCCCCACCCTCGACACGCTTCGTGGGCAAGCGCAATCCCTACTTCCACCGGGTCGACGAGGAGGGCAAACAGCTTCCCTATCTGGATCGCGTGATTCTGAATGTCGTTGCCGGGGCGCTGGTTCCGGCCAAATCGGGGGCTGGCGAGTCCGATCTCCAGGCCCGCGGCATCGCGTTCATGGACTACACGTTCTTGAAGGAGAACGAGCAGCGCAGTGGCTATAATGTGCGTTTGTGGCGGACGGTGCGCGGCTCCCAGCTCGCGCTCTATCCGAACCTCAATGCCAGCGATGAGGCCTGGCGGGCGCTGATGCGCGACGTCCGTTTTCGCCGCGCTCTATCGCTGGCCATCGACCGAGAGGAGATCAATGCCGTGATCTACTTCGGTCTTGCGGTCGAGGGCAACAACGCGGTGCTCGAGGACTCGCCGCTCTACGATGCGGATCGCTTCACCGCTTGGGCGGAATACGATCCGGACCTGGCCGAAGAACTGCTCGACGAGATCGGTCTGACCGAGTTCAACAATGATGGCATCCGGCTCATGCCGAACGGCAAGCCGCTGGAAATTATCGTCGAGACCGCCGGCGAGAACACCGAGGAGGTGGATGTGCTCGAGCTCATCCACGACACCTGGGAGGACGTGGGCGTAAAGCTCTTCACCAAGCCGTCCCAACGGGAGGTTCTGCGCAATCGAATCTTTTCCGGCGAGGCGGTCATGGCCGTGTGGTTCGGCTATGAGAATGGTGTACCCACGGCCGACATGAGCCCCGAGGAGTTCGTGCCCGTGCGCCAACACTCCTACCACTGGTCAAAATGGGGCCAATACGTGGAAACGGGCGGCACCGCGGGGGAGCCGGCCGACATAGCCGAGGCCCAGCGGCTCCTCGAGCTCAACGACGCCTGGATCGCCGCCGCGAGCAAGGCCGAAAGGCGTGAGATATGGGAAGAGATCCTCGATGTCCACGCCGAGCAAGTCTTCACCATCGGCCTCGTCGCACAGGTGCCTCAACCGGTGCTCGTGAGTGAAGGGCTGATGAACGTGCCCGCAGAGGCGATGTTCAACTGGAACCCCGGCGCTCAGTTCGGGCTCTATCGCCCTGATACGTTTTTTTGGTCTAAGTAGCCCATGGTACGGTCGATTACGATATTCTCAACCTCCTGGGAGCGATCACATGTCGCCTTCGGTTGGGCAAAATCAGGAAGGGTCGCGCGATCCGGACGCCGCCTTGCGACGATTGCGCGCCCGGGTGCTTGGGGGTGGGCGCCCCGCCCTTGAAGACCTCGCAGGCGATGACATGGCCGCGGCAAACGAGATGATCTTGCGCGGCGAGGCGGAGGTGGTTTGTACCGGCTGCCATCTCTACCTAACGGCAACACTTCACGATCCCCCATCCGACAGCGCCGAGGAATTAACGCGCGGCCTGCGCGCGGTCATTGGCCGAATTCTGGGCGGCGGTTAGCTCAGTCGAGCACGACCGTCAGGCCGTCGTAGCCCGGCTCGACGCCGGGTGGACAGCGTCGCCGTAGGTCCTCGTAATCGATCTGGTGGTTGAGATGAATGAGGATCGCCCGCTCCGGTTTCACGCGGGCAATCCAGGCGAGGCTCTGCTCAGTATGGGAATGGGTCGGGTGGGGTTGGTCGCGCAGGCAGTCGAGCACCCATAGGCGGATCCCGGCCAGCGCCGCGAAGGCCGCCTCATCCAAGTCTTTCACGTCTGTCGAATAAGCCACCGGGCCAATCCGATAACCGAGCGAAGTCTCCGGTCCGTGGTTTTGGACGAAGGGTATGACTTGCCAAGGGCCAAGATCGAAGGGCCCCTCCACGAGGCGATCGTCGAGCATCGGACGATAAAGGCTCTCCGGGTTGGCACTGGAGCGAAAGGCGTAACTGAAGTGCCGGGTCAAAGTCGCGCGCGTGGCGGCGTCCATGTAAGCGTCGATCATGTCGCCCTGGCGAAAGCGAAGCGCGCGCAGCTCGTCGATGCCGTGGACATGATCGGCATGGGCGTGCGTGAAAAGAACCGCGTCGATGCGGGCGATCGCATTGTCGATGATCTGGGCGCGTAGGTCGGGCGAGGTATCGATCAACGCGGTAAAGCCCCCCTCCTCCGGCGCACCCTCCTCTTCCACCAACAAGGAAACGCGGCGCCGGCGGTTCCTGGGATTGGCGGGATCGCATACGCCCCAGTTGCCACCGGGGGTTCCGTCGGCCAGCGGCACGCCGCTCGAACCGCCGCAGCCAAGAACCGTGACCTTCATGCCGCGGGCCTCTCCACCTTGGCGAACAGCCGAAAGAAGTTGTCACCAGTGATCTCGATCACCTCCTCGACCGCCAGCCCGCGTTGCTCGGCCAGCGTCGTGGTGGTGTAGCGCACGAAGGCCGGCTCGTTGGTCTTGCCGCGTTTTGGCACCGGCGCCAGGTAGGGCGAATCGGTCTCCACCAGCAGCCGGTCCAAGGGCAGCTCGGCGACGGTCTCACGCAGCTCGGTCGCGTTCTTGAAGGTGATGATCCCGGCAAGCGAGATGTAAAAGCCGATGTCCAAGGCCGCCCTGGCCAGCGCAGGGCCCGCGGTGAAGCAGTGGATCACGCCGGGAAAGGCGCTTGCGTCGTATTCCTCGCGCAGGATGGCCACGACGTCGTCATCGGCGTCGCGGGCGTGGACGATCAGCGGCAGACCGGTGCGCCGCGCCGCTTCGATATGGGCGCGAAAGCTCGCTTGCTGCCGTGCCCGGGGGCTGTGCTCGTAATAGTAGTCCAGGCCGGTCTCGCCGATGCCGACGACCTTCCCATGGGCCGCAAGCGCGACCAAGACCGCCGGATC
>JBFELD010000337.1:0-3455 GCA_041552375.1 Kiloniellaceae bacterium
CGCCCCTGCCCGATGACAAGGTCATTGCCGTCGAATACGACACGGCGAGCGAGATGAACAAATGGATACGCGCAACCATGGTGCGTGACTTGGAGCGGCGCGGCTACGAGGTTCGAGACGACGCCACGCTGGTTCTGCGCTTTCGCTCGCAATTGCGTAGCGATCAGGACAGCGGCACGCGCTTTTCCCTTCAGGCGGGCAAAAGCATCGATCGGGACGACGGTTTTCGGCTCGACTATCAGGTACCTTTGGGAGAACGGCCGGGTATCGGCTCTTCGACCTACTTCTCGATTACGGCGACGGCGGGGGAGCGTGGCAAGCAAGCGCTGTGGCAAGGCACCTCGAGCGCCAGGGCGCGTCATCGCCGTGCCGTCGATCTGCAACCGGTGGTCATAACCTCGCTTCTGAACGCTCTCGGCAAGACGGTCGGGACGGGGGGCGACTAAGGCGATCCCATAGGGAGGAAGGGCCGGTGAAGGACGGGCGTCTGGCCGAAACGGTCTTGCAGGGCGGGCGAGTATTTCTCGGTTTGGCCGAGGGATTTGCCGACACGATCGCCCTGGCCGGAGGACGGGTGATCGCCGCCGGCCGGCGTACCGACGTGGAGACGCTGATCGGTCCCTCGACGCTTTGCATCGACCTTCGCGGCCGTGCCGTGCTGCCCGGGTTCAACGACGGGCACCAGCACATGTTGCTCTACGGCCTCGAACAGATGGAGGTCAACCTGCATCCGGCTCACGTCCGCACTCTGGCCGAGCTTCAGGACCGGTTGCGCGCGCAGCTCGCCGTGGCTCATTCGGAGGAGTGGGTGCTGGGCCGGCGATATGATCACTTTCACCTGGACATCGGGCGCCATCCGACCCGTGACGAGCTCGACGCGGTGACGGAAGAGCGCCCGGTTTTCATCACTCGGACCTGCGGTCATGTGGGTGTCGCCAACAGCCGCGCGCTTGCCCTTGCCGGCATAGACGAGGCCATGCCCGATCCGCCGGGTGGCCGGATCGAGCGCGAGGATGGCCGGCTCACCGGCGTCCTGTTCGAAAATGCCATGAGCTTGGTCAAGAAGATCATGCCGCCCCTGTCCGAGGAACGGATGGTGGCCGCCTTGGAGTTGGCGGGACGGTCCTTTCTTTCTCAGGGCATCACCAGCGTTACCGATGCCGGGCTCGGCTTGCGTCAAGGCGTGAGTGATCTGGAGGCCTACCGCGCGGCCCATTCCCGCGGGCGGCTGCCGGTCCGGGCGCATGTGGCACTTACCGGTGGGCCGGGCGGCATCGAGCATGAGCTGCGCGGGCAACCGGTGCTGGACGAGGCGGATGGCGAGCGCTTGAAGCTGGGCCCGGTCAAACTCTTCGCCGACGGCAGTGCCGGCGGCAAGACGGCGGCAATGACGCTGCCCTACATCTGCGCCTGCGAGAATTTCGGTCTCTTCGTCTATCAGGACACCGAGATAATCGAGCTGGTGCGAACTTACCACGACCTCGGCTATCAGGTGGCAGTTCACGCCATTGGCGATGCGGCCATCGATCAGGCCTTGAACGCCGTCGAGGCGGCGATGGAGGCCAATCCCGGCGGGGAGCGGCGCCATCGCATCGAGCATTGCAGCTTCACGCGGCCCGACCAGATCGACCGCATGGCCCGCTTGGGCATGGTCCCGGCGCCCCAGCCGATCTTTCTTTATGAGTTCGGTGAGCTCTACCGTGACGTGCTTGGAGACGAGCGGCCCGCGGCGGCCTACCCCATGCGCCGTTGGATCGATGCCGGCCTCAGGCCCATCGCGTCTTCCGATACACCGGTCTCCGACGTTAGCCCGATGAAAAACCTCTACAGCATGGTGACGCGCAAGACCGACCGCGGGCGCGTGCTCGGCGCGGGCGAGCGCATCGGCCTGCCCGAGGCGGTCTCGGCACTTACCGCGAACGGCGCCTTCGGCAGCTTTTCCGAGTCGCATAAGGGGACGCTTGCACCTGGCATGCTTGCCGACGTGGTCGTTCTGGACCGTGATATCTTCGGCCTTGGCGAGGACGAGCTGCTGAATACCCGGGCGGACCTGACGCTGCTCGACGGCGAGATCGTTTTCGACCGTCTGGGCGAGATCTGAGTCGTGCCGGTCACCGATGCCGCTCACATAACCTTGATTTGCGCGGATCTGAGCTCTCCGCCTGGATAGCGTCCGGTTTTGTTGTGAGTACTTGATCGCGGACGAACATGCCAAAATCCAAGAAGAAACGCCAATCGAAGCAGCAGGCCAGCGGGGCTGGTCTGAGCGGCCTGGACAAGAGCGGTGCCGACAGTGCCGGTCAGCCGATGCTGATCGCGGTGGCATTGGTCTTCTTAGGCTTGGTCGCCTACTTCACCTATCAATGGTGGTCGGCCAAGCAGGTCGAAGGCCCCTTTCTGGCATTGGTGCCTCAGGGGCAAGCCGCGTTGACGTCGGTGCAAACCTCGCCCTCGCAAGGGCGGACCCATCTCATCCGCGGTCAGAACTTCGATTACCGATCCGCTTTTCCGACCTCGGGCCCGCACGATCCCCTCCCCGCGGACCCGGGCTTCTACGACGAGGCGCCTCCGCCGACCCGGGTGGTCCATGCCCTCGAGCACGGCCACGTCGCGGTCTATATCGACGAGCCGGGAGAAGAGATCGTCGGTCTTCTGAGGGGGTGGACGCGCCTTTACCGCGGTGGCTGGGACGGTCTTCTGGTGCTGCGCCGGCCGGGCCTAGGGGAGCGGGTCATCCTGACCGCCTGGACCAAGCGCCTCGACCAACCGGCTTTTGACCCGGCGGGAGCGGCGGCCTTCATCGACGCGTATCGTGGCCGAGGGCCCGAAAATCGGGTTCGATGAACGCCGAGGCTGTAGAGATCGGCCTAAGCTCATAAGGAAATCGCCGAGAGTCCGGTCACGGGCGTTAATTCTTTCTTAAGCAATATACCTCTTTTAGGCGATTCCGGGAGATCGGAAGATTTGCTAGAGTTTGAGTGAAGTAGCTAGGCAATAGAGCTGTCTATGAGGTTCATTTCCATGTGCTTTCCCACAAGATACAAGGCGATCATCCGCGCGATGTCCTTGGCGGTCCTGCCCGTGTTGGCAGCCTGCGGGTTCGAGGACGCCTTCTTCGCCGAAAAGGATCCGCCTGAAAAGACGGCCAGCGCGCAAGAGCTCTCTCCCTATTGGCTGCGTGATTTGAACCACAACGGTGTCACCGTGGCGAAGCCCAGGACCGTGTCGCCCGGTCTTTGGGCCGACCGGCCGCAGGTTGCCTACAGTAACGAGACGCTCTTTGCCAGGCCCGTGTCGCGCGGTACGTCTCTGGCCGACGCCGGCGAAGCCGGCTTGGTGCCAATCTCGGCGCTGCGGCCTGGCGAGGACCCTTCCGCGGCACTGCCGCCGCCGGGGGAGGAAGGATCACCGCCTCCCGCGGTCATTTCGGCGAGCTATCAGTCGCCGGACCTTGC
>JBFELD010000338.1:0-3455 GCA_041552375.1 Kiloniellaceae bacterium
CGCCCCTCCACGGCCAAAATTCTTAGGCGATGCTCGAAATCGAGATGCTGCAAGAAATGAGCGCACGCGGTATCGAACAACCATGTGGCAAGATCCGGGTCATCCCGCATCACGGCATGCACGCCGGCGAGATCATGGACGTCGGCGCGAACCTCGGTGCAGGCACGCAGATCCACGGCCCAACAGCGAGCCGCGGGATCGGCCAGCACCAGATCACCCGGCCAGAACAGGTTCGAGATGCGCGCCCGATCAGCGCTTTCATTGCCTTGCGCCAGTAAAATGCCCTCGCGCAGGAAAAAAACCGCGGTGATCGGATCACCCGCCGAAACCAGCTTCTCGCCCGCGTCACGTGCGGCTTCACCGGCTCTGTGCTTCCTCAGACGCGCGGCTAAGGTGTGCGATTTTGCCTGTTGCGTGGGTCGGCAAGCTGGATAAGCGGATTCATCACTCGACGCCGCTGTGGTCGGGCGAGACCGTGATGCCGCGTGTTTCTTGCTTGCGCCCATGTAGCGCCCCTCACGCGATGACAGGTCCTATAAGCCCAAAATACTAAAAAGTTCGTCGGTGCCTTTCCTTGATCTCCATCAACTGTCTTGGTCAAGAATCGAGGGCTGCTTCAATCAAGCGCGCGGGCCTGGCGGACAAGGACAGGCCCAACGCGGCTTGGCGGCCATGATCGGACATCTTCCGCCAGGTCTTCTGGATGATATCGACCACTTTCGCATCGTCATGCCTCGCGGCGAAGTCCTCGAATACGTGCGACAGGAACACGAGACAAACCACGTCCTCCAGGGCCTGGGCCTCTCTATCCGACTTAAGGCGCTCCTTCTTCACCAGGGACTGGACCCGTGCAACAGTCGCCTGCGGGTAGCCGAGATCACCCAGGATCTCGGCCGCACGCTCGGCATGAAAGCTCTTGGCATCGCGGCGCCAGGTGAGATAGCCCACGCGGCCTTCGGGATAGTCCTGCCGCGGGCGGCGCCAGCGCTCGATATGCTGGCAGCGCACGGCCAGGCGCAAGGCCTCGGAGGCGTCGGGGTAAAGGCGGTCCAGCCAGACGCTCATGCGTTGCCCATAAAGCAGCTCGGACGGCTGAGGGCCGTCAGCCGTGTCCTCACGATTGGGATCGTTGGCGTTGGCGGCATCGAACGCAGCGATGGCCGCCTGAAAGCGGTCGTTATCAGTGGGCTCCCGGTCCGGCATCTCGATCCCCTCTAAGCGATGGCCCGCAACGATAGTCCGGCCTCGGGACGAAGGCTAGGATACCGCGCTCTGACGGGAGAGCCCCGTGCGCCCGGCCACGGCCAAATCCAGGATCAAGTCCTCGACCCAGGGTGCCATTCCGATTGGCCCCTCGTATATCACCGGCAAGGGACTCCCAGCCAGCAACCGCGGCACGTCCCCAAGGGCATGACGTCCCGCCTCGGCAAAGCAGCCGATGGCCACCACCTGGCGGCGGCTGACGCTTTTCAGTGCCGCCTCGACCCCGGGCTCTTCCTCGAGCAAAGCTTGTCGAACCTCGGCGAAGGTGCCTCGACGCTGTATTTCGGCGCCAAGACGGAACAGGCTACGCCGCGACGCGCCGTCACGCCGCGAGCCGTGGCCGATCAATAAGAGCGCCGTTTCCCGCGGCGACCAGCCGGTGGTCACGGCCTTGTCCCGCGCGCACTCGGCGACACGCGCCGCCAGGCCGGAATGCGCCCCGAGGGCCTGGCAGAGGACAACGCTCCGCGGATCCTCGCGCTGGGCGAGACGTTGGCGTAAAGCCGCCAAGGTTACGCCATCCGACATCAGGAGAGGCACCAGGAAGACGGGGCGATTGCGAAGACGATCCAAGGCCTGCTCCAAGGTCGGCTCGGCATAGAGGCTGCAGGCCATCTGCTCGGCGAAGCCGAAGGCCAACGCGCGGGCCCGCAGGCGAGGGCTCACGTCCACCCGAGCGGCGCGCGCGCCATGACTACAGATCAGGAGGGCGGGGCCATCCGGCCCCCGATCAATGACTGGTGCCCTCGGAGAAGTGGATCTTGTTCCAGACATTGTACTTTCCCGATGGCTTGACGAAGGGAATGCGCTTGACCTCCTCGAGGCTCGCCGCGTCGTAGACGACGATGGCGCCCTCCATGTCCCAGATGCTGACCAAAGCATAACGCCCGTCGCGGCTGAATTCTACATGAGCCGCGGTCTTGCCGGGCGCCGGACGCAAGGTGCGCACGATCTCCAGGCTTTGCTTGTCGATGACATGAAGCGCATCGCGGTCGGGCCCGAAGAAGACATCGACCCAGACATAGGGGCTGCGTTCGTGGCTGCGCAAGAAGAACCCCGGGCCCAAGGTCTCAATGGTCTCCACCACGCGCCAGTCGTCCAAATCGATGACGCTGACCAGGCCCGCCTTCAGATGAGGGGTCGCCATGACGCGACGGCCATCACGCATCCAGGTAATGCCCGAACCGAGATGCGGCAGCCCGGGCAAGGGCAACTCGGCGATCTCGCGACGCACGTCGAGATTGACCGCCAAGGAGCGTTCGCCGTCGCGGGCCGAGCCGATCAGCTCCCGGTAGGAGGGCGAGAAGAAGAAGTCGTCGAGTGGCTGTGAGAGCTCGATGCGACGAATCGGAAAGTCGCCCGGCACGGCGAGCGCCTCGGACATACCCTTCTCATGGCTGTGGACCAAGCCAGTGAAAACCGGCGGCGGATCCTCGGCATAGGAGATTTCCCAGATCTCGGGGATGTCCTTCAGCGCGACGATGAAGGACTCGCGCGGCGGCGCCTGATAAACAGCGCTGACCCGTGAACTCTGCTCGCGCCGCGTGTCCGTTGCCGCGATGACCTTCAAGACCGAAAGGTCCGCCGCGTCGAGCAAAACCAGGCTGTGCGGCAGGTAGTTTGCCACCGCCAGCATGCGTCCGTCGCTGGAGATGGCGAGGTTGCGCGTGTTGATCCCGGCGCGCACCTCGGCAACCACGGCAAGTCCATAGAGGTCGTACTTGGTGATCCAGCCATCGCGCGAGGCGAAATAGACGAAGCGGCCGTCGGGCGAAAACTTCGGCCCGCCGTGCAGGGCGAAGCGGCTGGGAAAGCGGATCATCGGCTCCAAGCGGTCGCCGTCGAGGATGGTCACGTGATGGTCGCCGCTCTCGACCACGACGAAGAGGTTCAGCGGATCGGCCTCGTACTGTGGGGCCGCGGGTAAGCTCTCGGGGCTCTGCACGATGATACGGCTGGCCGCGATCTCGGCCTCACCCCAGTGCGGCAGCTCCGGTAGGGGCTGGTAGATCAGCTCTACCAGCGCCTCGATCTCCGGGTCCAAGAGAATCTCGCCAAAGGCCGGCATCTGTGTTGCCGGGCGACCCTCGGCGATCACCGCCGCCGCCTTCTTCGACTTCAGGCGACGCAGGTTCTCGGGCAGCAACGCCGGACCCATGCCGCCCAAACGATCGGCCCCGTGGCAGGAAGCG
>JBFELD010000339.1:0-3444 GCA_041552375.1 Kiloniellaceae bacterium
AAAAGTCATGATCTTCATGCTGCCCAATAAAAGAGTGGATGGCGGCAGGATCGCTGGGCGATGTGCAGCCGCTCGGCATGGGCGGTGGCAACGGCGGTCCGTCCAAAGGATCGGGAGGGGGCGAACATGGGGGACAGAGACTGGTCCATCGAGGGGCGTTATGTTGAGTATTGCAGCTGCGATATGGGATGCCCATGCGAGTCCGTGGCGCTGCCGACGCAAGGGCATCGTGACGGCGTCGGTCCCGGCGGCATGAAGGTCGTGGCCGCTCTCTCCTTTCCTCATGCTAACGATCTGGCGGAATCGCAAAAGCGATTCCCGTCGATCTAGGGCCTCGCTCGAGGCCAGCCGGCCATGTCGAAGCCGAACCTCGTCGAAGCCGTGCTCAGCCGCGATCGCGCGATCGTGGTGGCGGCCTTAGCCATTATCGTCGTGGCTGCCTGGGCCTATATCCTGAGCGGTGCCGGTATGGGCATGTCAGCGTTCGAGACAAGCTCTCTTTCCATGGCGCTCGGCCCGTCTGATGAGGTGCCGGCAGCCTCGACGCGCGCGATGGCCGCTATGGCGACGCCCGTCGACTGGACGTTCGGCTACACGCTGGTGATGTTCTTCATGTGGTGGGTGATGATGATCGCCATGATGCTGCCGAGCGCCGCACCGATGATCCTGATTTATGCCAAGGTGGACCGCAGCGCCAAATCACGTGCGGGCCAGGCCGTCGGATTGCTGCCGACCGCCGCCTTTACCGCTGGCTATCTCGTGATGTGGGCGCTCTTCAGCTTCCTTGCTGCCGGCCTGCAATGGGCCTTCGAGGGTGCGGGCCTGCTGTCGCCGATGATGATGAACAGCACCAGTTTGCTTTTCGCCGGTATCATTTTGCTTTTTGCCGGGGTCTATCAGCTGACGCCGATCAAGCAAGCCTGCCTCAAGCATTGCCGTGGGCCGATCCAGTTCCTTTCCCGCCACTGGCGTCCCGGTGCGTTTGGCGCGTTCGCCATGGGCCTTCACCACGGTGCCTATTGCCTTGGGTGTTGTTGGGGCTTGATGGCAGTTCTTTTCTTCGGCGGCATCATGAACCTTTACTGGATTGTCGGCTTGGCGCTGATCGTGCTGCTTGAGAAGGTGATGCCTCTAGGGCCGGGCCTGGGCAGGGTGATCGGAGCGTTGCTGATGCTTGCGGGCACCGGTTTTGTCGTGAAAGCGGCCGGTTGGGTGTAGCTCCGCAATCGGACTCTTCGTTGTCGCTGGCAGGGAGGCGGAGACGGTGGGTGCTGACGTGATGGCTTGATAATTTCGCGTCTGCGGATGATACCCATGTTTCGGAGCGAGCGAAGAAAACAGGAGCCTGTCGTGACCAGCAACCCACAATACCTGTTCGAGTCTAGTGAGAAACCTTCGCGGCCAACGCACCTCGTCCCGCTGATCGAGGCGACGCCCGAGAGCACGCGGGGTTACGGCTTTCCGGTCGATGACCCCGAGGCATGCGACATCGAAATCGTCAGATGGCCAGCCCAGGGCTGGCGCGCGGTCGATGAGGACACGGGCGATCAAGGCGGGATCGCGGAAGGCGTCTTCCATGGCAATTGGACGGGCGACGTGTTGATGGGCCGCAACGATGCGGTGCAGGGCGAGTACGTTCTGGGGTGGAGCTGCGACCCGCAGCAAGCGTCATCGAAGCAGGCCACGGTGAAGCGCGAGCAGGTCTTGCTTTGGCACATGAACTATCACCCCGACGGTGGTCAGCTCTTCTATCCTCTGGAGCCCTCGCCCTTCGTTGTTCCGGTAGCGCTTCCGGGTGACGACCTGAAACCGGAGGCAGTGGTCGCCTTCTGGTGCGACGGCACTCGAGGGCTCTACATCCATCCCAACATCTGGCACGAGGGGATTTTCCCGGTCACGGACAATCAGCGGTTTTTGGATCGGCAGGGACGAGTTCACGCCCGGGTCAGCTGCGATATCGGCGAAGAGTTCGGGGTCTATCTGTCGGTGCCCTTGACGCGTTAAGTTTCGTCTTCCTCGCCAACTATCCTGTATGATTTTCGCTTTTTTAAATTTTTAGCAATTGAATTTTCATTTTTCGAAACATATCTTCCGCACATGCATCATTGTATCTCATGTGGCGGTCATCTGGAGGTCGAGCGGGTTGGTTGCCCGGCCTGTGGTCTTCATTACGAGGGACGCCATCAGATGGCGCGCCTGGCCCGGCTTGCGCCGGATCTACAGCAGCTAGCCGAACGCGTTCTCCTCGCCGGCGGCAATTTGAAGCAGGTGGCGTCGGACCTGGAGATCAGCTACCCGACATTGCGAAAGCGCATGGATGCTCTGATCGACGCGCTGCAGGCCCTGGTCAAGGGCGACGAGGCGCTGTGTCAGGAGCTGCTCGATGCCGTCGAGAACGGCCGGCTCGCGCCCGAGGAGGCGGCCCGCCGGATCAAGGAGATGAGCGGTGCGATCTGAACCCGGCGAGCGGATCGATCGCATGGAGGCCGAGGGGCTTATCTCGTCCGGTCAGGCGGAGATGTTGCGTGGCTCGCTGTCGGCGGCTCCCGTTGTGGCGACGCAGCCGGCGCGGCGGGCCAATTTCCTGCCCCTCTTGCTCATGGTGGCCGGCGCGGTCGCAGTGAGTGGTCTGATCGCGTTCGCGCTGGGCACCGGCGGCGATGCGATCCAGGACGTGACCCAAAGCCTCAACCAACCCGAAGGATATGGCGCCATGAACAAGACCCTTTCCACCTTCCTGGCGATCGCGCTTTTCCTCATCGTACCCCTGGTGATTTGGGTCTGGTTGCACAACGCCATGGTCGGCAAGGAGGAGGCGGTGTTCGAGGCCTGGGCGCAAACCGAGAGCAATCTGCAACGGCGCGCCGACTTGATCCCGGCCTTGGTGGAGACGGTTTCGCGCTACCTGCACCACGAGACCCAGACCCTCGAGAACGTCACCGCGGCGCGCGGGCAGGCGGCCGGGCAACTCGGGTCGGCAATCGAGGAGTTGATCCGCACCGACAAGGAGATGAGCGATCGCCTGCGCGGCCTCACTCGGGAAGAGTTGGCCGAGGACGGTGCGATGGGCGCGCTCTTCGCGGCGCAGACACGCGTTGGGCGCGGCATTACCGGCGTTTTGGCCGTGGTCGAGGATTATCCCGAGCTGCGCAGCGCCGACCAGTTCCTCGAGCTTCAGGCGCAGCTCGAAGGCACCGAGAACCGCATCAACGTGGCTCGCATCCGTTTCAACGAGACGGTGGCCGCCTACAACGCGTCCATTCGCCAGCTTCCCGGAACCTTGGTCGCGGGCGTCGGCGGTTTCAGGCGCAAAGCCTATTTCCGGTCAGAGGAGGAAGCGCGCGATGCTCCGGAGCTCGCGTTCGACTGATCGGCCATGGCTGATCGTCGCGGGCCTGGCGCTCGCCTTGGCTTTGGGCGCGGCCGCTGTTTTTGTCTTGCTCC
>JBFELD010000340.1:0-3438 GCA_041552375.1 Kiloniellaceae bacterium
TCACTTACTCCTAGGACGTTCCACAATTATGTTCTTGTGAAGACAAATTTACGCCCTAGTAATAAATTTATTCTGAAGAAATACTTACAAGCACCCCAAAATACTGAGTTTTTGGACATTGTTTTATTATGAAGTTATATTCAATTTGATTTGTTATTTAGAATACTTGTGTAGCTATAGAGAAAACCGGTGCCAATCCGGCCTGCTGTCTCGATGCGCAACCATGAAATTTCCGGCAGGGCGTACGATGCGGCATCGATCATCCGCTATCAGGCGCGCGACCTGACGCGGTCGCGGTTCCTTAGCAAAAGATCGAGCGCTCGGACCGACGTGGCCTCAAGTGTCCGGCCGCCCTCTCTCGGGAAGCCCTGTCAGGTGGCCGTCGAGCCCTTCTTGCGGTAGAGCGCGCCATCCTTCTCCCGCCGCCAACAGGCAGCTCATACCATTGGGCATGGAGATCAGAGCCGTCCAGGTGCCGTCCGCGCTGGTCAAAACCTCCATAAGCGCGCCCTGCTGGGTCACGGCCACTGCGGCGGGCTGCTCGGAGTAGTTCGCCGCCAGATGTCGCAGCACATCCTCGCGCGGCGCGCATTTGGTTTGTTGCGCTGCGGCTGCCGTGGCCACGGACCCCGTGATCGCGATGACGAGAGCTGCGAGTGGATAACGCAAGCTGTCGGATTTCATTGTCATACTCCAGCGTTGACAGCCGCCCTGTTGCAAGAGCGCTCCTCGATCCGCACGAACCGTTAGCGCGCGCCTCGATATTCATTCCGCAGTTACCTTGGTTAATTTTTCATTAAGGCCGCCCGGGACGAAGCCATCGAGTGGGCCACTCGGCACTCAAGCGGTCGGTGGCCCTTTCGGCCGGCGCAGGTGAGCGATCCCCCGCTGCTCGACGAAGTGGGTCGTCAGGTCCCAGAGATGATCACCGAAGTAGAACGGCTCGAAGCTCGGCACCTCATCGAGCGGCAAAGGCGAGATGACCGCGTCGACCCCGGGTTCATAGAAGAAGGGGATCGAGAAGCGCTCACCCCCCGGCGACACGACGCGATGCTCGGTCGCCCGGATGCGCCCTCCTGTCCAACGCTCCAACACCTGGCCGAAGTTTATCGCCAGGCTTTCCTCGTCCGGCGGCACGTCGACCCAAGAGCCGTCCCGGTGCCGGGCCTGCAGGCCACCCACGCCGTCCTGAGCCAATAGCGTCAAGAACCCGGTATCGCAGTGGGGGCGGCCGATGAGCAGGTGTTCCTCACCATCGTGGCGTACACAAATTGCCTTTGCGACCTGCGCGGAAAGGGACGACCGGTCACGCGCCGGATAGCGGATCAGGCGTAGCGTCGAGTTGCCATTCGCGAAAGCCTCGTCGAACACCGTTTCGCACAGGCCCAAGCCTCGCGCCACAGACTGCATCAAGGCCGCCGCCACTCTCTCCATCGCACGATAATAGTCCGCGGCAGCCGCACGCCAGCCGGGCAAGGCCACCTCCGGCGGCAAGGGTGTCGCCTCCCTAAGCGGATCGGACGCGTCCACGGAACTCTCGCCCCGCACGATATCGGGGCCAATATCGATGCCTTCCTTATAGGTCGGACCATCCGTTTGGGCCGGAAACCATCCTCGATAGACGTTTGCGTTCCGCGCATCGAAATTCCAGCGCCAGAGCTTGCGGATCTCTTGCTCTGGCAGAGAGAAGAGCCCAAGCAGCTCCGACCTGCACCGAGGCCCGTGCGGCACATCGGCCGGCAGTCCGGTGACACGCATGAACCCCTCTTCGGCGGCGGCGGAAGCGATGTGTGCATCGGTACGCCGGCGCTCAGCCCCATCGCCACCGAACAGTGCCGAGATATCGATGCTGGGAATATCAGGTGTGGCGGCCGCCATGATGATCACCTCGGCCCGCACGGATCGCTGCGCGAAATGGGCATGCTAATTCCTCCAAAGATGACTGTAACCAGCGTTCAGGGCGCCGTGAGACGCGCTGGTTTCCTGGATGGTAGCCTTCTCGGGCATATCCCTCCCTATCGGCCGGAAGCTTTGCAAAACCTTAAAAGAATCTAAAGACTGTAATGCTTCCCTGATCGGGGCAAGGGTGATTGGAGTGGATTGTGGCACGTCCCGAAAACCTAAGAAACAAGGTCGCCTTCATCGCGCTGACCATAGCGCTTTCATTCCTGGGGAGCGTGGGATCCATCACAACCGGATCCACCCAGGCGGCGGCAGCGACGGGGCGGGTCTATGGACTGCTCGAGTTCCGTTGCGGCGAGGTGCCGATCGCCGAGGATCTGGACGTGTTGCCGACCGGCGGCGAGGCCCTTGATCACGACATCGCCAGCGCCTTCGGCGAAGAGCTGGCACGCCATCGTTACCGCGTTGTTCCCGGTGCCGGCCTCGTCGTCGCCATCGATGCCACCCGCGAAGAGGGACGCCTCGACCGGGGCCCGGGATCGCTCGGCAAGCTTCGGGCCGGCAAGGGTGGCGTTGAGATGCAAATGAACCTGTGGTCCTCGGGCGAGGACAGCCTGCTCGTAAGACGAGCCCCGCGTTACGAGCGCGAGGAGCCGAAGTTGATCATCGTCGCCACCTTGCGCGACCGCCAATCCAACAAGATTTTTTGGCGCGGCCGGGCGAGCGGACCGATCGGCATCGCGTCACCACGGTCGGTCGGCATGGCGCTCGTCCCGCCATTGGTAAGCGTCTTCGGGTGTTCGGTGGCCATCGACGACATCAGTTTACCGGCCCACTGACAGCCGATATCCGACCCGTCACTCTTGTCAGTGCCGCTTGGTCCTGGTCTTATCACACCCCAGACCGGTATTTGGTGCGTGCAGTTGGAAATCTGGTTCGTTCATAAGAACTTCCCTGGTCAATACAGGCATTTGGCCCACCAGTTCGCGCGGCGGCGCGACTGCCGCGTGGTCACGATCGGCGAGGTCATACGACTGCGTGTCGAGGACGCCGTGCAGCATGTCTACGAGCCTCCGCGCGCCGCTTCGCCGGAAACCCATGCTTTTGTCTGGAATCTTGAAAACGGCGTGCGGCGCGGCGTCCAGGCGGCCCGTTTGGCGCTCGAATTGAAGCAAAAGGGCCACGCCCCCAAGATCATCTGCTCCCATCCGGGCTGGGGCGATACGCTCTTCTTTCGCGACGTCTTTCCCGATGCCAAGTTCCTCAGCTATCAGGAGTTCTTCTATCGCCCGTGGGGATCCGACCTCGGTTTCGATCCGGAGTATGGCAACACTAACCCGTTGAACGCCATGTGCCGCGTGCGGGCGAAGAACACAGTCAATCTGCTGGCGCTCGATATGGCCGACTGGAACGTTTCTCCCACGCATTGGCAACGCGCTCAATTCCCGGCGGAATACCGACCGAAGATCTCGGTGATCCATGATGGGATCGACACCTTGAAGGCCAGCCAGAACCCGAGCGCCATGCTGTCGCTAA
>JBFELD010000341.1:0-3435 GCA_041552375.1 Kiloniellaceae bacterium
GGGCTCCCCGAGTGCACCCCACCTCTCAATCTAATTCAAATGCCACTCTTCACGCTGCTTAAAGACTCTTGCGGTCAAATAGGATCCCGAAAGAGTCCCGGCGCCCTTGTTGCGCCGTGGAGGGGTGAGGGACCTAAATGACGGGAGACCTTGATGTTTGAATCTCTGCGTGATCGCAAAGGCGGTAAACAGGATGACACGGCCGATGATACCAGTGAGGAAGCAGGCGCGCCGACCACGGCCGGCGGCGACAATGTAGACGATGGCGAGACCAAGGTTCTTACGCCACGTTCCAGCATGATCGCGCAGCGCTCCAAACCTTCCGTCATGGATCAGATCAATCGGGTCAACCAGCAAGCTGGAGACATTGCCGATATCGGTCGGACCAAGAACGAGGCGCCGAAGGTCTCCAACCAAAAGCTTACCATCGGCCCCGGCGTTCACATAGAAGGCCAGATCAGCAACTGCGATACCTTGGTTGTGGAGGGCGAGATCGAGGTCTCGGCCGTGGCCCGCAGCATCGAGATCAGCGAGCAGGGCACCTTCATCGGTGATGCCAGGATCGACACCGCCGACATCAGTGGCCGTTTCGAAGGCGATCTTACCGTTGCCGATCGTCTCATCGTTCGCTCGACCGGTCGGGTCTCAGGGAAGATCCTCTACAAATCCATCCAGATCGAATCGGGCGGCCGGATTTCGGGCGACATCCAGGTCAGTGAGGAACCCGAGCCGGCGCAGTCGGCCGAGCCGGAAGAAACGGCCGAGCCGAGCAAGCCGTCCGAGAGCGCCGAGAAGCAAGAGAGCAAACCGGCCGCTTCCGCCAACGCGCCAAAAGCGGCGGCCGGCGGCGGTCGCTAAGGCTTCCTCTCCGTCGTATCCGGTAACGCAAGGCCGGTCACGGCAGGGGCATCCAAGGCGGGGCGCAGGAGCCGCGCGCGTAGGAATTCCACGAAAACGCGGACCTTGGCCGCAAGCGGACCCTCGTGCGGGCATAGCGTGTAGAGCGTTTCCCGGGCACCCCGATAGTCGGGAAGAATCCTGAGCAGGCGTCCGGCGCGAAGATCCTCCTCCACCAGAAAGGCCGGGATCAACCCAATGCCGAGACCGGCCAAAAGGCCGGCGCGAAGCGCTCCCGAGGCGACCTGGAGGTGAACCTTTGCCTTGATGGTACGGGTGTTCTCCCCTGTATTGAGCAACCAGGTCCGCGATCCGACGGGACCGCTGTCTGTAAGGCCGCGATGGCCGGCGAGGTCGCTGGGCCGCGATGGCCGGCCGTGATGCTCGCAATAGTCGGGTGATGCGCAGAGCAAGCCGATGTGGGAACTTAGCTGTTCCACTCTTGGGCTGGCCGGTGGGCTGGTGGAGAGACGCAACGCCAAGTCCCAGTCATCTTCGAGCCGGCCCGTTTCTATGATATCGGGCGCGAGCTCGACATCGATGCTCGGATAGCGCTCACAGAAGTCCTTTAGTCCGATCGTCATGAGAAAATCGGCCAGCGTCATCGTCGTGCCGATCCGCAAGATGCCGCGCGGCGCGCCCATGGCTTGCGAGATTTCGGCCTCGGCGGTAGCCAGCTCGGCCAAAATCGCCAGGCAGCGGGCATAAAAGGCTGAGCCGACCTTGGTCAGGTTGACGCTACGGGTGGTCCGCGTCAAAAGCGGCGCGCCCAGGTACTTTTCCAGCGCGGCGACGTGATTGCTGACCGTTGCCTTGCTTAGGGAAAGAGCCCGTGCGGCGCGGGTGAAGCTGCGGGCCTGCACGACCCGCACGAAGACTTCGATATGATTCAGGCTTTGGGACACGGGACCGGTACCCCGGCACAACGCCACACACCTTGGCACAACATCACAGTACCCTCGAAATACAAACGCCGCCCCGAACGGTGATCCCGGCAGTTCGTCTTGGCGGTGGGGACTGGTCGATAGTCCCAGGAAAGGACGGCGAGAACAAGCGATCGCGCCCAGCCAGTGCGCTCAGGGCGCGGAGCCCGCGACCACGCTGAGATAGGCGGCGACCCTTGTCGAGGGCACGGCATAGCCGATGTAGGTCGGAACATAGATCTCTTGACTGGTGTCGCCGAGACCAAAGCCTGCCAGAATGCCGATCAGCCGACCTTTGCCATCGAAGACCGGTCCGCCGGAATGGCCCGGCTGTACGTCCGCTTGCAGCTCGATCCCATTGTCGAACCCGAACTCGCCGTAGACGACGCGTTGTTTCATCCGTGGCACCGCGACACGCCCCAGGGCGATGCGTCCGGGTTTGTTGTCGGGGGTGCCGATAACGAAGGCCGGGTCACCGGCCGCGAGATGACGCGAATCCGTAAAGGGCGCGACACGCATTCCGGCGAAGGGCGCGATCTTGACGACCGCCAGGTCCTGGGACGGATCGACGTGAAGGATGCGGCCCTCGTGGATCCGCCCGGCGGTGCCGGTCACGCGAACCCGGTGGCGAGTATCGCGGGCGATGTGGGCCGCCGTCACCACGTAGCCGCGCGGATCGGCGATCACTCCGCTGGCGCCGCTCAGCACGCCGATCTCGGGCATGCCTTCCTCGTCGTAGCGATCATAGACCAGGACCCTGACGTAGGTGGGAAATGCCTGCCGCACCACCACTTCATGGTTGGGGAAGGCGGCACGTTCGATCGCCCCGCCGGGGTAGGTGGGCTGAATCGCGACGCTTCCCTCCGGGCCGTTCGTGCCGCCGGCGCAGCCGCCGAGGAGGGCCGCGACGATCAGCAGAAGGGTCGCTCCGAGCCGTCTCATGTCTGGGCGCCTCCGATCTCCAACGCCTCGAAGAGGGGGCCGAGGTGGCGAGCATAGGCCCGCCAGCGGCCGACCGAGCTGGCATAGAGTGGCTGGCGCACCTGATGGAAGCTGGCGGTGCGGACCGGACGCGCGGTTTCGTGGAAGTCCAAGCAACGGGCATCCCAGGAAAGATCGCAGAAGTCGAGCAGACGGCGCACTTGCGCTTCCGTGTCTTCGATCAGGGCTTCATAGTCGAGGCTCAGGATGGGGATCGGCAGGACCTCCGCCCAATGTGCCATGACGCGGGCATATTGCCGGTAGACGAGACCCAGGTGGCGCAAGTCGTAGGTGAAGCTCTGACCCTGCGCGAAGACGTTGAAGTAACAGGAAAGACATGTGTCGCGCGGGTCACGGCGGCAGTGCACGACACGCGCGCCCGGCAGCAGCAATGCCGCCAGGCCGAGGCGAAGGGCATTGGCCGGCATTTTGTCGACGACGCGCCAGGCCTCGGGCGCGCGGCGCGATAGGTCCGCAAGATAGTCGTCGGCCAGGCTGCTGGCCGATGCCGCCGTCATCTCTTCTGCGCAGGCGGGATAGGGACGATCACTCGCGAGTCGCTCCTGCAACGAGAGCGTCATCTCTCTGAACCAACGAAGCTCACCGGCGCCGTGCGCGTCCGGGTGGCTGGCGA
>JBFELD010000342.1:0-3433 GCA_041552375.1 Kiloniellaceae bacterium
ATGGGCCTGGCACCGAGCCTCGACAATTTCTACCTCGCCTGCGGCTTTACCGCCGGTATCGCCGCCTCGGGCGGCGCCGGCGAGGCTCTGGCGAACTGGATCCTAGAGGGCGACCCGGGCATGGACCTTTGGGCCTTCGACGTCCGGCGCTTCGGGCGCCACCATGCCGCGCGGCGCTTTCTGGAGGCCCGCGCCATCGAGTCCTACGCCCACTACTACGCCATTCACTGGCCGGGTCAGGACCTCAAATCCGGCCGCCCGCTTCGCCGCTCGCCCCTGCACGGCCGTCTTGTCCACAAGGGGGCGCAGTGCCGCTCCAAGTTCGGCTGGGAACGGCCCGACTATTTCGCGCCCGACGCCGACGACGAGACCCGCCGCCCCTCCTTCGAGGGCAGGCCGGGTTGGTTCGAGCGGGTCGGCGCGGAATGCCGGGCCATTGCCGAGCGCGTGGCACTGATCGACCAGACCTCCTTCTCGAAGTTCGAGATCACCGGGCCGGGCGCTCACGCGGCGCTGCAATACCTGGCCGCCAACGACATACCCGAGGCACCGGGCTGGTGCACCTACACCCAGCTCTGCAACCAGCGCGGCGGCATCGAGGCCGACCTCACCATCATGCAGCCGCGCGAGGGGCTTTTCTATCTCGTCACCGGCAGCGGTTTCGGCGTCCGGGACGGTGGGTGGATCGCCAAGCACCTCCCCGACGACGGCTCGCTCGTGCTGCGCGAGGCCACGTCGGCTTACGGCGTCATCAATCTTTGCGGGCCCTTGGCGCGGGAGGTATTGCAGGCCGTCAGCGACGACGACGTGTCGGGCGTCGCTCTGCCCTTCCTCGCCGTGCGCGAGATCGAGATCGGCCAGGCCCCGGTCTGGGCGGCGCGGGTCGGCTATGTCGGTGAGCTTGGCTGGGAGCTTCACATGCCGGTTGAATACACGGCTCATGTCTATGACACCCTGATGCGCGCGGGCGCCGAGCACGGGATCACCGATGCCGGCTATCTGGCAATCGAGAGCCTGCGCCTGGAAAAAGGCTATCTCTACTGGTCGAGCGATATCACGCCTGACTACACCCCTTACGAGGCCGGCCTCGGCTTCTGCGTCAAGCTCGCCAAGGGCGACTTCCTCGGGCGCGCGGCATTGCAACGCCTCAAGGACGAGGGCCCGACGCGGCGGCTTGCCGCCTTCACGGTCGAGGGCTTCGCCCCCTTCTTCGGCGGCGAGGCGATCCTCAAGGGCGGACAGGTGGTCGGCCACAGCACCAGCGGCGGTTATGGCCACCGCATCGGCAAGACCGTGGCACTGGGCTACCTGCCGGTCGAGCTTTGCGACGAGACCGACTTCGAGATCGAGGCCTTCGGCACCAGCTATCCCGCGCGGCGTGAGCCACGGTGCCTCTACGACCCCCGTATGGAACGACTGAAGAGCTGAACCCAGATGACGAACGACATAAATATCGCCAGACAAACCCTTGCGTCTCTTGATCTTTTCCAGAGCATTGACCCTAACGCCTGCGATATCCAGCGGCTGGGCGGACTGACCAACCTGGTCTTCCGCGTGGCCACGCCGGCAGGCGAGGTCAGCTGCCTTCGCGTGCCGGGCAAAGGCACCGAGGACTACATCGACCGCAAGGTCGAAAGCCACAACGCCAAGGCCGCGGCGGCCACCGGGGTCAGCCCGGAGGTCCTGTTCTGCGACCCCGAGAGCGGCGTCATGGTGACCCGCTTCATCGAAGGCATAGAGACCATGACGCCCGATCTGTTCCGCAGCCGGCAGGGCTCGCCCGCCCGCGCGGCCCGCGCCTTCCGAGAGCTTCACACCTCCGGCCAGACCTTCCAGTTCCGCTTCGAGCTTTTCGCCATGATAGACGAGTACCTGGGGCATCTCGCCAAGCTGGGCGCCGAGCTGCCGGAGGGCTATCACGACGTGGTCAGCGAGGCCGGCGCGGTGCGCGAGGCGTTGGATGCCCATCCGGCCGACCTCGCCCCCTGTCACTGCGATCCCCTCTGCGAGAACTTCCTCGACGACGGGAAGCGCATGTGGATCGTCGACTGGGAGTACTCGGGCATGAATGATCCGCTGTGGGACCTGGGTGACCTCTCGGTCGAGGCCGGCTTCGACGCGGCCCAGGACCGGGAGATGATGGCGGCCTATTTCGCCGCGAGCCCGGGCGGGGCGAGCGCGGCCGAATGGGGCCGCATGATCATCTACAAGGCCATGTGCGACCTGCTCTGGACCCTCTGGGGCCTCATCCAGCACGCCAACGACAACCCGGCGGAGGACTTCTGGGCCTATGCCACCGGGCGTTTCGAGCGCTGTAAGAAACTGATGGCAAGCGCGGACTTCCCCGATCATCTGAAGGCCGTGCGGGACGGTGACTGACGCGCTTGTCCTCGCGCCACTCCACAGCTTACAGTGGATCCATCACGATCGACCCACACACCCAATGACGGGGGCCGCCATGACCATTTCTGTGGAGGATCTCCGGGATCTCAGATCCGGATTTCACGACGCGCGACCGCAGGGTTCGCTATCGCTCCCCGCGCGCTGTTATGTCGAGCAAAGCTATCTTGAGGCGGAGCAGCGAGCCGTCTTCCACAGGACCTGGCAATTTGTCTGCCACGAGGCGGCGCTGGCGGCGAAAGGCGACTATATCGCCATCGAGGTGCAGGG
Organism: Kiloniellaceae bacterium; assembly: GCA_041552375.1. Classification (GTDB taxonomy): domain Bacteria; phylum Pseudomonadota; class Alphaproteobacteria; order Kiloniellales; family Kiloniellaceae; genus JAJFGK01. The sequence goes on from JBFELD010000342.1 coordinate 2,671, forward strand.
CATGCCCGTGCTCACAATCCGCGATGGCGGGGGCGAACTCCGGGCCTTCTACAACGTCTGCCGTCACCGCGCACATGAGCTGCTGCAAGGCCAAGGCAACGTCAAGGCCATCGCCTGCCCCTATCACGGCTGGAACTACCGCCTGGATGGCAGCTTGCGCGCGGCCCGCCGCGCCGAGCTGATCGAGGATTTCGACAAGGCCGACTTCTGCTTGAAGTCCGTCCGGATCGAGGTCTTCTGCCACCTGGTCTTCGTCAACCTCGACCCCGAGGCCCGGCCGCTCGCCGAACTGTCGGAGGGATTGGGTGCCGAGATCGTGAGCTATGCCCCCGATCTCGCCGGGCTTACTCACGCCCATCGCATCACCTATGAGATCCAATCGAATTGGAAGAACGTCGTCGACAACTTCCTCGAATGCTACCACTGCCCCATCGCTCACCGCGACTTCGTCAGCCTGGTGGACATGGAGAGCTACACGGTCACGACGCACGGCATCTACTCCAGTCATATGGCCAAGGCCGGTCTCTCCGCCAACACCGCCTACGATGTGAGCGAGGCTTCGGTCACCGATCATGCGGTCTGGTGGCTCTGGCCCAATGTCTGCTTGCTGCGCTATCCGGGCGACGGCAACCTGATGGTCTTGAACGTCCTTCCCACCGGGCCCGAAACGACCGTCGAGACTTACGACTTCTACTTCACGGCCAAGAAGCCCTCGGCCCAGCAGTGGGAGGCCATCGCCTACGTCGACAAGGTGCTGCAGAAG
>JBFELD010000343.1:0-3425 GCA_041552375.1 Kiloniellaceae bacterium
TGTTCCAGCGCACCGTGGTGGCGCGCGACCTTGCCGATCCGCGGGAGATGGATCTCAACACCGCTTACGCCTGCCTGCGGGGCACGGCCAAGCACGTCGGCACGAGCTTCGGCACGGCCGATTACTTGGACGATGCGGTCGCCATGATGCACATGATTGCCGGTGGCGAGGCGGCCTTCCGGGCCAGGCCGTTTCTGTGCGTGTCCACCTGCTTTATCGTCCCGCCGCTGAAGTTCGCAGAGGAAGCCTTGGGGGTTATCGAGCGCGCGGCCGAGCACGGCGTCCCGTTGAAGCTCGTCTCGGCCGGCCAGGCCGGCGCCACCAGCCCGGCCGCGCTTGCCGGCGCGGTCGCTTTGCAGACGGCGGAGGTCTTGGCGGGATTGGTTTATCTCAACCTGCTGCGCCCAGGTCATCCGGCGTTATTCGGCGCGTTGCCCTTCGTCTCCGACTTGCGCACGGGGGCCATGTCGGGCTGCAGCGCCGAGCAGGGGCTGCTGATGGCCGCCTGCGCCCAGATGGCTCAGTTCTATGGCATCCCCTGTGCCGTATCGGCCGGCATGACGGACTCGAAACTTCCAGACTTTCAAGCGGGTTACGAGAAGGGTTACACCGAACTTCTGAGCGCTCTGGCTGGTGCCAATCTGATCTACGAGGCGGCTGGGATGTACGGCTCGTTGCTGGCTTGCTCGCTCGAGAGCTTCGTTCTGGACAACGATTTGATCGGCGCGGTGCTGCGCGCCACCCGCGGCATCGAGGTCAGCGAGGAGACCCTGTCGCTCGAGGCCATCCGTGACGTCTGCGTGGGCGGGCCGGGCCACTTTCTGGGCCATGCCCAGACACTCGAGCGCATGCAAAGTGACTACTTCTATCCCGCGCTCGGTGACCGCCAGACGCCGCAGGAGTGGCGCGACGGGGGCGCCCCGGACCTGTTGGAGCGCGCGCGGGTGCGCACGCAAGAAATTCTCACCGGCCCGCCACCCGATCACATCCCGCCGAAGGTCGACGAGGAGATCCGCAAGCGATTTCCGATCCGCCTGTGATCCTTGGCGCGGTTTGGGAGTGAAGATCATTGATCGTGAATAATGGCCGCCAGCACTTGAACCGTGCGAAGGTGCCGCGAGCGTGGCCTAAGCCCTTCCGTGGATTGGATGTGCCCGGTAGGTTCGCCGACCACTTCTTGTCGCTGCGCGAGGCCGGCCATTAGTCGAAGCCGGCGATGCCGCCGCCGTCGACCGGCAAGGCGGTGCCGGTCGTGAAACCCGCTTGGTCGGACGCGAGATAGAGAACCGCGGCCGCGACTTCCTCCGGCGTTGCCATGCGCCGCATGGGTGCCCGGGCCGTGGCGTCGTCGAGGTAGGCGTCCGGATCGCTGGCTTGCGCGGCGCTCTGGCGGAGCATGTCCGTGTCGACGTTCCCGGGGCAAACGCAGTTGACGCGCACGGGATGGGCCGCATAGCCGATGGCGAGACTCCTGACGAGGCTCACCACCGCGCCCTTGGCGGCGCTGTAGGCGGGTGCGCCGGCATAGGAGATCAGCGCCGCGTCCGAGGCCACGGCGACGATGTTGCCCCGGCTTTGTTTCAAGGCCGGCATGGCCGCCTGGGCGCAGAAGAAGACACCGCCCAGATTGACGCTCATGTTGGCGTCGAGGTCTTCTTGCGTCACATCCTCGAAGGCCACCTCGGCGAAGATCCCGGCATTGGCGATGAGCACGTCGAGACCGCCGAGCGCGGCCACCGCCCGTTCGACGACGTCGAAACAGGCCTCGCGCGGGCCGACCTCGCCGGCGATGCCAAGGTAATCGTGCCCCTGCGCTTGCCGGCAGGCCTCGATCGAGTCCTCGGACCTGGCGTTGATCGCGATCCGCGCGCCCTCGTTGCGAAAGGCAGCGGCGATGGCTGCGCCGATGCCCCGCGCGCCACCGGTGATCAAGACCCTTTTGCCTGGAAATCTTATGGTATCCTCCTGCTCTCCATTGACGCTTGAAAGCTCCCTATATTCAATAACATGAGCGCTCATTGGAGAGAAGCAGACCGGTTACGGGCCGTTGCCGGCGAGAGAGACGAGGCCGACATGATCGATAAGACGCATAGCCAGTGGCAGGTCCGCGATCCGGAGCTGTCGCACACATTGCCGTCCCGCTACTTCTACGACCGGGAGATTTTCGAGCGGGAGGCGGAGGCGATCTTCTACACGTCCTGGCATTGCGTGTGCCATGAGTCGGAGATCGAGAACCCCGGCGATTTCGTGAAGTTCGACCTGCTCGACCAGAGCGTGCTGCTGATTCGGGGTGAGGGCGGCCAGGTCCATGCCTTGCACAACGTCTGCCAGCATCGCGGTACGCGCCTGATCGAAGAGCGCCGGGGGCATATCACGCGGATGATCGTGTGCCCCTATCACGCCTGGGGCTATAGGCTCGACGGCACGCTGCGAAACGCCCCACGGACCGAATGCCTCAAGGGCTTCGAGCCCAACGACTATGCATTGAAGCCGGTGCGGGTCGAGACCTTCGCGGGCTTTCACTTCGTCAATCTCGACCCCGATGCCAGCCCGCTGGGAGAGCAGATGAGCGGTGCGCTCGACGCGATGGGACCTTTCTTTCCGGACCTGGATGACATCGCCTTCGTCGAGGAGCGCGAATTCGTGGTCGAGGCGAACTGGAAGGTGATCGTCGACAACGCCATCGAGGGCTATCACTTCAAGCTCTCCGGGCCGGTGCATGGAGAGCTGGCGGCGCTGATCGACTTCGACCGCTACACGCTGACCGCGCACGGGAAATGGTGGGACTTCAAAGGACCGCCGCGCAAGGTGGAGACGGCCTTCGGACATCCGGTCGCCGGGGAGGCCTATCAAACCGACTGGTTCTACAACATCCAGCTTTGGCCCATGACGATCCTCTATGCCTTTCCCTATGCGGACGTGATCGGCACCTTCAACCAGGTTCCGCTCGCGCCGGAAAGGACCCTACTGCGTTGCGGCCATTACTGCCCGCGCTCGCGGCCGCAAAGCGCGCTCAGCCGGGCGGCGATGAACTGGTTCAACGAGAAGCTGGGGCCGGAGGATATCGATCTCAACGTGATGTTGCAGAAGGGCGTGCGCTCCTTTGGTTTCGATCAGGGCCGCTACGTGATCGACCCGGAGCGCGGCGCCAACAGCGAACATCTCCTGCATCATTTCCACGCTCTGGTCCACGAGGCTCTGAATGGTGGCGCGAGCGTCGACGCTGCGCCTTAGGCCGCTCCCATGAAGGCCGACTACGTGATCGTCGGTGCCGGCTCCGCCGGCTGCGTGCTGGCCAACCGCTTGAGCGCCAACCCCGAGCACCGCGTGCTGGTCGTCGAGGCCGGCGGCGTCGACCACCGCTGGGACTTCCGCATCCACATGCCGGCGGCGCTGACCTTCCCCCTGACCAACAAGACCTACAA
>JBFELD010000344.1:0-3413 GCA_041552375.1 Kiloniellaceae bacterium
CCAGTGCCTCGGCCAGCACCTCGACATCGGGACCATGCGCCCGGTCGTCGGCAAGGGGCGGCACGACGGCTCTGATCGCCGCGTGGAAACGGCCTGTTCCCCGTCCCAGCCGAAGATTGCCGCGTAGCTCGACCGCCTGTGCCGCGACCAGGGCCTCGATGGCCAGCACGTAGCGCACCCGAGACAAAAGCTCGCGCGCCTTCTTGCCCGATAGCGGGGTCGCGTTGACGTCGTCCTCGACGCCATCGGCGCCCCAGCGTTGTTCCTGCGGCGCCGGTTGCGCCAGGTGGCGGATCTCTTGGACCAGCGATTCGAGGACCTTCGAAAGCGGTGCGAAGCCGGAGCGTCCGGATCCGTGATTGGTGAGGTTATCGGGTAAGTCCGTGAGGCGCCCGGTCAACATGCGCATGGCGCGGCTGGCCGAGGCGGCGGCCAGATGGGCGAAGGCCTGGGCCAGGGTCTCCAGTCCCAGTGCCAACACGGTGGTGTGGAAGTTCCCGGTCGACAGCACCTGCTCCTCCTCGATCAAGACCAGGGGATTGTCGCAGGTCCCGTTCAGCTCCGCATCGAGCGCGGGCGCGAGAAAATCCAGGGCGGCGATGGCAGCGCCGTTGATCTGCGCAACACAGCGCAAGGACAAGGGGTCCTGCAGGCGCCGCGCGGCCCCCGGCTCGAGCAGGTCCGAGCCCTCGAGCAACACCAAGAGTTCTGCCGCCGCTTGCTGCTGGCCTGGCGCCGGCCGGGCGGCGGCGCAGCGGGGATCGAGCGGCGTGGTGCTGGCGCGAAAGCCTTCGAGGCTGAGCGCGGCCGCCGCCTGGGCCTGCACGAGCAGTTCGCCCGCATCGTGATAGGCCAAGGCCGCCAGAGCGGCGCTGAAGCCCGAGGCGTTGGCGAGCGAAAGGCCGTCCTTGGGCCCCAGGGTCAAGGGCTCCAGTCCCGCTTTGGCCAAGGCCTCGGTGGCGGGCAGCACCTCGCCCCCGACCTCCGCCTCGCCCTCGCCGATGAGCCCGCGGGTCATGGTGGCCAGCACGCACAAATCCCCGGCGCCGATCGAGCCGATCGAGGCCATGGCCGGATGGAAGCCGGCATTGAGCGCGGCGGCGAGATGTTCGGCCACCGCCACCCGCACCCCGGCACCGCCCAGCAGGAGCCCGTTCAGACGGGCGGCCATGGTCGCGCGCACCAGCTCGCGCGGGAGACGCTCGCCGACGGCATTGCTGCGCCCCAAGATCGTCAGCCGCGAGAAGTCGGCCAGCGCGGCCTCCTCCAGCCGATGACCGACCCGCGCGCCCAGCCCGGTGGTGAGGCCATAGACCGGCTCACCGGCGGCGAGATGGCGCTCCACCACGGCGCGGCCTTGGGCCATGCGCTCCAGCGCCTCGGGCGCCAATGAAACGGGCAGATCCTCGCGCGCGATCCTTGCCAAGTCCGCCGCGGTGAGGTTCGAACCGGTCAATCGCAGCGGTGTCTTGGTCACTCTCGTCTCCCCGTCATGGCTCGGCTGGGTGCGGATTGCTGATTTCTATATTACGCCCGCGTCAAGTTGTATATACAATCGGCGCCGGCCTTCAATGGCCGGTCATATCTTGTGCGTCGAGTGGAGGAAGTATGGCAAGAGAGAGTGCGCGTCGTCGCGGCCGCAAACCCGCCGGACCCAGAGCGATGAACCAATTGCCTTGGCGACGGATCGATAATCCCTATGCGCCGATCGAGGTCTTGAGCGAGGAAGGCGTTCTTGCCATTACCGAGACGGCTTTTCGTATTCTGGAGGAGATCGGCATGGATTTCCTCCACCCTGAAGCCCTTGAGATTCTGAAGAACGCCGGTGCCGAGGTCGAAAGCGGCGCAGAGCGCGTTCGCTTCGACCGCGGTTTGGTCCGCGAAGCGATCGCCATGGCGCCAACGAGCTTCGAGATCCATGCGCGCAACCCGGATCGCAACCTGGTCATGGGAGGGCGGCGGATCAACTTCACCTCGGTCGCCAGCGCGCCCAACGCCTCCGACCTGTCCGCCGGTCGGCGGCCGGGCAACCAGCAAGATTATCGCAATTTTCTGCGGCTTGGGCAGATGCTCAACATCGTCCATCTGTTCGGTGGCTATCCGGTGGAGCCCGTCGACCTGCCACCGGCGACGCGCCATCTGGACTGCATTCGCGACTTCATCACCTTCAGCGACAAGGTCTATCACGCCTACAGCTTGGGGCGAACGCGCATCCTCGATGCGCTGGAGATGACACGCATCGCCCAGGGGCTGACGGAAGAGGCGCTGGCCGAGCGGACCTGCCTTTTTTCCATCATCAACACCTCCTCACCCTTGCGCCTTGACGGGCCGATGATCGAGGGCTTGATCGAGTTGTCGCGGCGCAATCAGCTCGTCGTGATCACACCCTTCACGCTCTCCGGCGCCATGAGCCCGGCGACCATCGCCGGTGCCTTGGCCCAGCAACATGCGGAGGCGATGGCCGGTATCGCCTTCACTCAAATCGTGCGTCCGGGCGCGCCGGTGATGTATGGGGGCTTTACCTCCAATGTCGATATGAAGTCGGGAGCGCCCGCCTTCGGCACGCCGGAATATACGCGCGCGGCCCTTGCGGGCGGCCAGCTCGCACGGAGCCTGGGCGTGCCCTATCGTTCCTCCAATGCCAATGCCGCCAACGCCGTGGATGGCCAAGCCGCCTACGAATCGCAGATGTCGCTCTGGGGTGCGGTCATGGGGCACGCCAATATGGTGATGCACGGCGCCGGCTGGCTGGAGGGCGGACTGGTCGCCTCCTTCGAGAAGTTCCTGCTCGATGCCGAGATGCTGCAGATGATGGCCGAGACCTTGGTGCCGCTGGAGTTGAGCGAGGCGGCGCTGGGTTTCGAGGCGGTCGCGGAGGTCGGCCCCGGCGGTCACTTCTTCGGCGCGGCCCACACGCTCGAGCGCTACGAGAAGGCCTTTTATGCGCCGATCCTCTCGGACTGGCGCAACTTCGAAAGCTGGGAGGAGGCAGGCGCGCAAACGGTTACCGAGCGTGCGCACGCGCTCTACCGCCAGCTTCTCGAGACCTATGAAGCGCCGCCCATCGATGCGGCGATCACCGAGGAACTCGATGCGTTCGTCGACCGGCGCAAAGCCGAGGGCGGCGCCCGTGACACCGACTAGGCTTCGGGGCGCTCCCACACCCGCGGCAGAAGTGGGCAGTCGAGCTTGGCGCCCACGGCTTGGCCCAAGTTGACCAGGTAGTCCGTGATCTCCTTCGTCCACGGGCCACGCGGCTGGAAGACCGTGTCCTGATTTCCGAACCTGAGCGCGATGCGATGGATGGTCTTGTCCAATGGGCGCGATCCGGCGCTGGCCCTGTGCAGGGTGCGTAGGTCGAAGACGAGGCAATCGCCGGGCTCCAGCGCGAAGGTCGCGAACTCGTGCCGATC
>JBFELD010000345.1:0-3407 GCA_041552375.1 Kiloniellaceae bacterium
CAACGCCGCGGCAAAGCCTCGGCCCAGAACCAGCGGGGCGAAGAAATTGATCTCGAACACCTCGCGCCATTGGCCAACATCGCCGTTGAGGCAGCCCAGGCGTTCCTTGAAGGGCGTCTTGGGCGAGACCGCGGCATTGTTGACCAGCGCATGCAGGGGATCATCACCCAAGAGATCATTGGCCTCGGCGATGAACCTCTCCACCTCCTGCGGCACGGCCAGATCGGCGGTGATGTGCTTGGCCCAGTTGGGATCGCGCTGGCAGGCGGCCGGCACCTCGTCACGCGAACAGGTGATAATGCGCCAGCCCTCGTTGCTGAAGCGCAGCACCGTGGCATGTCCGATCCCGCGGCTGGCGCCGGTTAGGACCAAGGTCTTGGTTGGATCGCTCATAACCCGCGATCTTAGAGCGCTTCTCGTGCGATGGCGAGGCCTGCCGGGCGACGTAACCGCGCCGCGCAGACAGACCGTCCAAGGAGCGTCAATGGGTTACCAGTATGGGCAGCTCACCTTGGCGCAGGCACTCCCGTGTCACCCCGCCGAGCACCAACTCGCGCAGCGGCCCGCGGCTGAAGGCGCCCATGACCAGCAGATCGGCTTCCGCATTGGTGCTCTGTTCGAGGATGTCTCGCCCGAGCGATGCGTCGCTCGGCACGAAAGCCCAGGTTCGCGCCTCGATCCCGTGCGCATGCAGATAGCGCACCAGACGCGAGGGGTTCGAGACCTCGTCACTGACGAGGCCCGTCATCACCATGACCTTCTCCGCCCGCTGCAACACCGGCAGGGCCGCGGTCACCGCGCGAGCGGCTTGCTTGGAGCCGTCCCAGGCGATCGCTACGGTGGCGGCGGGCCCGGCCGTGCTCTTCAGTGCCGGGACCAGCACCGGCCGGCCTGTGCCGAGGATGGCGGCGTGAAGACTGGCCGAAGAGCCACCCTCACCACCACGGCCAGGCTTGCCGGCAACGATCAGATCGACCAACCGGCCCTCGGCTTCCACCACGTCGGGCTCGAAGCCATCCAGCTCGCGATAGCTGGCGGTCAGTCGGTCACGCGGTGGCACGTCCTTGGGGTCGATCCCCAGGCCGGCGTCTTCGCAGAGTTGCTTGAAGAGCCCGCGCACCCGCTGGGCCCTCTCCTCGGTCTCGCTTTCGTCGCCGAGGATGAGCGGTTCCCACACCGCAGCCGGGCCCATAGAGCCCGCAGCGACAGCCCCTCCTTGTGATGGACCGCGGCGGACGTGAACCCATTCGACGTGGCAGTCGAATCTCTGCCCTAGAGCCATCGCCGTTCCGGCCACCGCCTGGGTTCCCTCGCGGCCGTCGACAACGGCCAGAATACTGCCGTAACGCATTGTGCTCACCCCGTGGCTTCGTTCTCGGTCATATTGGTTGATCGAACTTCGCCGAGATAGGGATCCTCGTGAAGGATGACCTCGGCACCAGGAAAGGCCTCTTCGAGCTGTCTTTCGATTCCGTCGGCCACCTCATGCGCGTCCCAAAGGCTCAACGTGCCGTCCATCTCGATGTGACACTGGATGAAGATCTGCCGTCCGGAGGCACGCGTTCGTAGATCGTGAATGCCCAGAACCTCGGGATGGGCGACAATCACGTCTTCGATTTTCTTCCGCTCCTCGTCGGGCAGCTCCCGGTCCATCAGCATGTTGATCGCTCCACGTCCGATCAACCAAGCGCTGTAGACGATGTAAGCCGCGATGCATAAGCCAAAGATCGGATCGGCGTGGACCCAGCCTAGATTGACGCTGAGAACGAGGGCGACGATCACGGCACAGTTCATCAAGATATCGCCTTTGTAGTGCAGGGAATCTGCACTGATCGCGAGCGAGTTCGTGCGTTTGACGACATGGCGCTGGAAGATGACGAGGCAGAGGGTGGCGGCGATGGAAAAGACCATGACCGCAATTCCCAAGCTGCCGGATACCACCTCCACCGGCGCGATCAAGCGATGGGTCGCCTCGACCAGCAAGAACAGCGCCGAGCCGCAGATGAAAGCCGCCTGACCGAGCGCGGCCAAGGGTTCGGCCTTGCCGTGGCCAAAGCGATGTTCGGCATCCGGCGGCTGCAAAGATTGACGCACGGCAAACAAGTTGATCAGGGAGGCCGCCGCATCAAGCACCGAATCGAGCAGCGCGGCCAGAAGGCTGAGCGACCCGGTCATCTGCCAGGCGGTGAACTTGACGATGATGAGCAGCACGGCGGTGCCGACCGAGGCATAAGTCGCCAAGCGCAGCAACCGCGCTTGGTCGGCCGATGGAACGGCAAAGCTCTTGACCTCGTTGCTCAGCGCAATGTCCTCCCTCGACCGCCGACAATCTCTCACGGAAACAGGCGCTCGGTGCGCCAAGCGTCTCCATCGCGATGATAGACCAGCCGGTCATGGAGTCGAAAGGCGCCATCCTGCCAGAACTCGATCAGCCGGGGCCGCACGCGAAAGCCCGACCAATAGTGTGGGCGCGGCACCTTGCCGACCGCGTGCTTGGCGGCATAAAGCGCAACACGCTTCTCCAGCTCGAACCGCCCCTCCAACGGTCGGGACTGCTCGCTCGCCCAGGCGCCGATTTGGCTCTGCCGTGCCCGCGTGGCAAAATAGGCGTCGGCCTCGTCATTCGAGACCGTCGTCACCTCGCCTTCAATACGCACCTGTCGGCGCAACGATTTCCAATGGAACAGCAGCGCCGCCTTCGGGTGGGCCAGGATCTGCTGGCCCTTGCGGCTCTCATGATTGGTGTAAAAGACGAAACCCTCCGCATCGTAACCCTTGAGCAGCACCATCCGTGCCGAGGGCATACCGTCGGCGCCGACCGAAGCCACGGTCACTGCATTGTGGTCGTTCGGCTCCGAAGCCTCGGCATCCTTGAGCCAGGTGGAGAAGATCTCCAGCGGATCGTCGGGGGCGCGATCGAATATCATCGGCCAAGGCCTCGCCAAGTTGAGGGGGCAATCTGCATCGTTGAATTCGGGGGGCAATTAACCCTATCTTTCATCCATAGGCTCCAAACTCTCGAACACCGTCCTACTTGTTTAAGATCTTCGCTCCGCCAAGCCAAGTCCGGACAAGTGGCGGCGCAAGGTCAGGGAGTTGCTATCGGGGCCGCCGATTCGTTCCGGATCATGAGCGTTCAGGAATGCGAGATCTTTACAAAATTCTGAAGGTCGACCGCAAAGCGAGCCAAGCCGAGATCAAAACGGCTTACCGCAAGCTTGCCAAAAAGCTGCATCCCGACCTCAATCCCGAGGACAAGGCCGTCGAGCAACGCTTCAAGGAGGTCTCCTTGGCCTATGCGATCCTCGGTAACGAGGAGCGGCGCGGACGCTACGACCGTGGAGAGATCGACGCCAGCGGTCAGGAGCGCTCTTTTACCGGAGGATTTTCCGGCGGCCGCCGGACGC
>JBFELD010000346.1:0-3395 GCA_041552375.1 Kiloniellaceae bacterium
ACCGTTCAAAGGCCTGCTGCTCGGCCTGTTCTTCGTCTCGGTCGGCATGAGCATCGACATCGCCCAGGTGGCCGCCAAACCGCTCTGGCTGATCGCCTCGGTCTTTGGGCTATACCTTGTCAAGAGCCCGATCATTTACGCCTTGGCGCGATGGTTCGGCGACCCTCGGCCGGTGGCGATGGAAGCCGGCCTGCTGCTGGGACAGGGCGGCGAGTTCGCGTTCGTCGTCATCGGCATGGCCTATGGTTTAGGCTTGATGCCCAACGACACCGCGCAGTTCATGTTGATCGTCGCCAGCATGACGATGATCGCAACGCCGGTGGTAGCTCATATCGCCCGCAAGTTGGCCCGCGCCGCTGAGGCTCGCGAGGCGGACCGCGGCCAGCGCGATACCGACATACCGGTCGGCCTCTCCGGCCATGTCATCGTCGTTGGCTATGGCCGTGTCGGCCAGATGCTCGGCTCGGTGCTGGCGGGCCAGGAATTGCCACACGTCGGACTGGACGTCGATGCGGATCTGGTCGCACGCTTCCGCGCTGATGGCTCTAGCATTTTTTTCGGCGATGCGAGCCGGCCGGACATGCTGCGCAGGGTCGGCGTCGACCGGGCCGCAGCGTTGGTCGTAACCATGGACAGCCCACATGCCGCGGAATACGTAGTCGAGACCGCGCGCAAGCACTGGCCGGATCTCGTCATCTACGCGCGCGCCCGCGACCGCGCGCATTCAGCGCGACTGATCGCCCGCGGCGCGAGCCATGCCATCCCCGAGACCATTGAGGCGAGCCTGCAACTCGGCGAGATGGTGTTGATGGGTATCGGTGTTCCCGACCAGGCCGCTCGCCGCATCATCGAGGCGCGCCGGCAGGCCGAGCAAGCCGCTGTAGACGAAAGCGGGCGGGAGAAGGCCGAGTGATCTCGCGATCGCATGATGTGCGGCTTTGTCAGCCTTTGGCTAGAGGCAGACGAAACCGACCAGCCCCGATGGCGTCAGCTTTCCCCCCGGACCGCGGCGATTGCCGGCGACGAATGGGCGGGCTTCGTCCAACTCGCCTGGACCGACGCGCGCACGACCTCGGGATCCTGGAGGGTTCCGCGCGATTTCTCCGGCGTACCCGGCAGCAACAACTCCAAGGTGCTCGAGACGGGGGCCAAGGCCGTCGGCTACAAGAACGTGCACACGGGCCGCACGGCGATCAACTCGGCGCCGTGCAACGCAGAGGTGCCTGCCAGCAGCTCGGCTCTTGCTTCCAAGGCAGCAAAACCGTCGCCACGTGGTTGACGCTCCATGTGGAGATATCGCGTGTGTAAGAAGTGAAACATCGGTGCGATTGCCAATAGGGCTTTACGCAAGCCTACTCCCTCAACCTCACAATCTCCCCACCTTCTCCACCCTTCATCGCTATGGAGATCCGGCCAATGATGTATAGGCAATCACCGCTCGCGACCCCACGGAGGCGAAGCTGCGGATCCCCGATTGTTATGAGATAATTATGGGCTGCTAAGGATAGGCAAGGAACCTTGGACCATTACATTGATACCGTAGGGGTCGTTGGTTCAATCCCAGGGGTCCAATGTCAGTCGCAATTCCCATGCGTTGGATCACGCCATGGATTCCCACTGAACAGGAGAGGTCGTGATGACAGGTGTCAAGGGACGGGTCGCGCTGGTCACGGGAGCGGGCAGCGCAGATGGGATCGGCTTTGCAACCGCAAAACTGCTTCGGGCCTCGGGCGCCAAGGTGGCCATCACCTCGACGACCGATCGTATTTTTCAACGGCTCGAAGAACTTGAAGGCGGAGCCGGTGACACCTTCGCCACGACCGCGGATCTCACGGACCCCGCCTCGGTCGAGGCCCTAACCAAGGAGACCGCGACCGCGCTCGGCCCCATCGACATCCTCATCAACAACGCGGGCATGGTGCAAGTCGGACGGGATGAACCCTCGGCGCCACTCCATGAAACATCCGACCAAGGCTGGCGTTACGGCATCGACATCAACTTGACGAGCGCATTCCTGGTCACGCGCGCCGCACTGCCGGGCATGATCGAACGCAAGTACGGGCGGATCGTGCAGATGTCGTCCGTCACCGGGCCCCTGGTCGGTATTCCGGGAAGTGGGGTCTATGCCGCTGCCAAAGCCGGCATGCTGGGTATGACCCGTTCACTCGCCATCGAGGCCGGACCCAACGACATCACCGTGAATTGCATCGGGCCGGGTTGGATCGAGACCGCCTCCAGCAGCGAGAATGAGATCATCGCCGGTCGTCACACGCCCATAGGTCGGCCCGGCACACCGGAGGAGGTCGGCCACGTCGCCGTATTTCTTGCAAGCGAGGAGGCAAGCTACGTCACCGGACAGCTCATCGTCGTCGACGGTGGCAACACGATCCAGGAATACAAGGTCGCGCTTGATGGGCAGGTAGCTCGTTCCTAGGCTGATCAGTCAGCCACTTCCCCTCGGGCAAACCGGAGATGACCCGGGGGTTGGCTCTGTTCTATGCTTGTGGTGACACCGAACTAAGAGATGGATGCGACCATTGAACCAAGCATCAAGCATAAGACCGGCAAGGGTCATGACGGTTCTCGCCGCCTTGGCTCTCATGTTGGCGGCTTGCGCGGAAGAGCACAAAGCTCTTAAGAATCCCGCCCTCGCCTGTCAGACAATGGAATGCATCTGCGTCGAGCCCGAACCGCCAATATTGGATGACCCGGAGATGGCGGTCGTCCTCTGGGCCGAGAACGGTGATGCCTACTGTCCGGAAGGCTTCGAGCTACGGAGCGCAACTCCGGAGCAGAGCGAATTCTTGAGGAAACACGGAGGCTGACCCCGGGACCGTGATGACGGGCCGGCACGCCGTCGCCACGGTGGGTCCGATCACGCGGATGCCAATTCGGCGCAGAGAGCGTCTGTCGTCACCAGCCGGCAATACCCTTTGATTTCACTCAGCGCCCGGGTGTGACGCTCGAGAGAGTAGGACGCGCAAGCGTCGGTCACGAGCGTCACCAGATAGCCGAGGTCGCAAGCGCTGCGCACAGCGGAGCTGACGCACTGATCGGTGATGAACCCGGACATCACGATCTGGCGCTTGTCCATGTTGCGCAGCACATAATCGATGTGGGTGGAGATAAAAACGTTCGACGAGGTCTTGGGGAAGACCATCTCGTCACCCTGCGGCGCGATCTCCGAGAGAACTTGGGCGTCCCACGATCCTTTCGGCACGTTGAAGCCGGTGATGCGGTAATCGAGGCTTCGGTCGCGTCCATCCAGGGTGAGATTCTCGATGACCGTATAGATGACCTCGATCCCCGTGGCGCGGCACTGGGCCTGAAGCTTCACCATGTTGGGCAGCGTTTCGCGCGTGATGTGATCGAAGAACCAACCGTAGCGTTCGTCG
>JBFELD010000347.1:0-3384 GCA_041552375.1 Kiloniellaceae bacterium
GATTTGACCAATTTTGATCATCCATACTTTCTATTTGATCGATATATCGTGACCTGCGAGATAAGACATGGAGCGGTCGACGAGACCGTGTCGCGACAAGCGGAGAGACGCCATGAATAGTCGACCCCGAACCCTTGAGGTCAACGATCGGATCTACAACTGGCCGGACGAGCCATTAGTCGTGATCTGCGTTGATGGCTCCGAGCCCGATTACATCGAACGCGCGGTGGCCGACGGGGCGATGCCTTTTACCAAGGCCATGCTGAAGCGTGGCAGCGACCTGCGCGGGCGCTCGGTCGTTCCCAGCTTCACCAATCCCAACAACCTGTCGATCGTCACCGGCCAGCCGCCCTCGGTCCATGGCATCTGCGGCAACTACCTGCTCGATCCCGAGACCGGTGAAGAGGTGATGATGAATGACCCGCGGTTCCTCGATGCCGGCACCATCCTGCAAGCCTTCTGTGATGCCGGTGCCGAGGTCGCGGTCGTGACCGCCAAGGATAAACTTCGCCGGCTGCTGGGGCACGGCCTGGACTTCGCCTCGGGCCGGGCGGTGTGCTTCTCGGCCGAGCGGGCCGCAGACGCCAACCTTTCGGACAATGGGATCGAGGGCGTGACCGCGAAAGTCGGACTGCCGGTTCCCGACGTCTACAGCGCGGCGCTCTCCGAGTTCGTCTTCGCCGCCGGGGTGATGCTGATGGAGGCGCGTCGGCCGCTGATCACCTATCTTTCCACGACCGACTATGTGCAGCACAAGCATGCGCCCGGGACCGCCGAGGCAAACGCCTTCTACGCCATGATGGACCGCTACTGGTCGGCGCTCGACGGGCTCGGCGCGCGGCTGGCGATCACCGCCGATCACGGCATGAGCGACAAGCACGACGCCGAGGGCAATCCCGTCGTGATCTACCTGCAATCCCTTCTGGATGGCTGGTTGGGCGAGGGGGCATCCCGCGTGATCCTGCCGATCACCGATCCTTACGTCGTCCACCACGGGGCGCTGGGCGGCTTTGCCACCGCCTATCTGCCCGCGGACGCTGACGCTCAGGGCCTCGCCGATCGCTTGGCCGAGGTCGCGGGTGTCGAGCTGGCTCTTGCCGGTGACGTGGCCGCGGCGCGCTTCGAGTTGCCCCGCGCGCGTCTGGGCGATTTAGTGGTGATCTCGACAGCAGGCGCTGCCATCGGCACCACGCCGGAACGCCATGACTTGAGTGGGCTGAACGAGCCTCTGCGCTCCCATGGCGGGCTCTCCGAGGAGACCGTGCCGTTGGTCTTCAACCGCCCGGTCCGTGGCATCGAGTCCGGACAGGATCTGCGCAACTTCGATATCTTCGACGTTGCTCTCAACCACGCTCATAGCACCGCCGAGGAGTTGGCGTCATGACCCTTGTTGCTGAAACGACCTCCGAGCCGCGTCATGAGGTGATGCGTGTTGCGGGCCAACGTGTGGACTCGGATCGTGTGTTCGAGGTCTTCAATCCCTATAACGGTCGTGTCGTCGGCACGGCGCCGCGAGCACGCTCTGAACAGGTGCGCGAGGCCTTTCGGATCGCGTCGGACTACCGACCGAACCTCAGCCGTTATGAACGCCAGCAGATCCTCTTTCGCGCCGCCGAGATTTTCGGCAAGCGGCGCGATGAGATCTCCGACCTGATCACCGCCGAGTGCGGCATCTGCAAGAAGGACTCGCTTTATGAGGTGGGACGGGCCTCGGACGTCTTCACGCTCGCCGGTCAGTTAGCGATCCTCGACGACGGCGAGGCCTTCGCCTGCGACATCTCGCCTCAGGGCAAGCAGCGGCGGATCTTCACCACGCGCGATCCCCTGACCGCGATCTCCGCCATCACGCCCTTCAACCATCCCCTCAATATGCCGGCCCATAAGGTGGCGCCCTCGATTGCCACCAACAACTGCATGGTCCTGAAGCCAACCGAGTTGACGCCGCTTACCGCGCTGCTTCTGGCCGACGTGCTCTACGAGGCGGGTCTGCCGCCGGAGATGTTCTCGGTGGTCACCGGCCTGCCCGAGGACCTGGGCGATGAGATGATCACCAACCCGAATGCGGAGCTGATCACCTTCACCGGCGGGGTTCCTGTCGGCAAGCTGATCGCCGAGCGCGCCGGCTATCGCCGCACGGTGCTCGAGCTGGGCGGCAACGCGCCGCTGATCGTCATGGAGGACGCCGATCTCGAGAAGGCAGCCACGTTGGCCGTTCAAGGCGCGACCAAGAATTCGGGTCAACGCTGCACGGCGGTCAAACGCGTGCTCTGCGTCGAGGCCGTGGCCGACGACTTCATCCCGCTTGTCGTCGAGAAGGCCAAGGCGATCAAGTACGGCGACCCCGCTGACCCGGCAACCGATATGGGCACGGTGATCCATGAGCGGGCAGCCGAGCTCTTCGAGCGCAGGGTGCTTGCCGCCGTCGACGCCGGGGCGGAGTTGCTCTACGGCAATGATCGGCAGGGCGCGCTCTATTCGCCGACTGTGCTCGACAAGGTCCCCTACGACTGCGAGCTGGTGCGCGAAGAGACCTTTGGGCCGCCGATCCCGGTCATTCGTATCAAGGATATCGACGAGGCCATCGCGGTCGTCAACTCCACCGCCTTTGGCCTGTCCTCGGGGGTTTGCACCTCCAACTGGGACTACATTCAGCGCTTCATTGCCGAGCTGCGTACGGGTACGGTCAATGTTTGGGAAGTGCCCGGCTACCGGACCGAGATGTCGCCCTTCGGCGGGGTCAAGGATTACGGGCTCGGCTACAAGGAGGGGGTCCTGGAGGCGATGAAGAGCTATACCACGATCAAGACCTTCTCGCTGCCCTGGGGCCGGCCGGCTTGAGCCGGCCGCCACGGCCGGCGCCCTCCGAAGGCGAGATCAACATCTCCGCCCGCCGCGAGGCGTGGCAGACGAAGAACCTGGGTGCCGCCAACAGGGGGATCTGCGAGCGCGACGCCGCCGCCTTCCTTCATCAATCGGTCTCCAGCCCCTGCCTGACGGCGGTCAAGCGGGCCGAGGGGATCTGGATCGAGGATTTCGACGGCCGCCGCTACATGGACTTCCACGGCAACTCGGTCCATCACATCGGCTATGGCCACCCGCGTCTGAAGGCGGCGATCACCCAACAGATGGAAGAGCTGTCCTTCGCGCCGCGGCGCTTTGCCAGCGAGGTGGCACTGGAGTTGGCCGAGACGTTGGCTGCCCTCGCGCCGGGTGATCTCGGCAAGGTGCTCTTCACCACCGGCGGGTCGGACGCGATCGAGGTGGCCTTGAAGGTCGCCCGCACAGCGACCGGGCGCTTCAAGACGGTCTCGTTCTGGGACGCCTTCCATGGCGCCGGGTTCGGCGCCGCCACGCTCGGGGGCGAGCAGCTCTTTCGCACCGGAC
>JBFELD010000348.1:0-3381 GCA_041552375.1 Kiloniellaceae bacterium
CGAACGCCGCGGCGATCGAGTCCGGCGACGCCAAGCTATCCGGCGCTTCGCCGGGATAGGCTGCGGCGCGCAACGCCGTGCGGGTCGGTTCCGGGCGCAGGAGATTGATCCGCAGGTCGGTCTTCGCGACCTCGGCGGCATAGGAGAGGACAGCGGCCTCGAGGGCGGCTTTAGCGGCGGCATAAGGGCCCCAGTAGGCGCGGTGGGCGTTGGCCGCCCGGTCGGTCAAAAACGCTCCGATGCCGTTGGGCGCGCGCCGCAGCAAAGGGTCGAGACTGCGCAGCAATCTGTAATTCGCCGTGACATTGACCGCGAAGACGTCGGCCCAGGTCTTAGGCTTGATGTGCCCCAAGGGCGAGAGAGCGCCCAGTTCGGCAGCGCAGCCAAGCAGCATGTCGACTTGGCCGAAGCGCTCGTAGAGCGAGGCGCCGAGCCGGTCCAAGCCGTCGTGCTCACGCAGATCGTGAGGCACCAGGACCGCCGGCTCGCCTCCAGCGCTGCGCACCGCGTCGTCGACCTCCTCCAGGCCGCCCACCGTTCGTGCCAGCAGAACCAGCTTCGCGCCACCGGCGCCGAGCCGGCAGGCCAAGGCGGCACCGATCCCGCGCGAGGCCCCGGTCACCACGCAGACGCGGCCGTCGAAGGGACGCTTCCTATCCGAGTTCATGGACTTCCGCCCTGCTGTGCCTTGGCGGCGCGTCGGCGCGCCAGCCCGATCGCCTTGACGCCGCCTCCAATCGCAAGGATGCCGATTGCAGCGCCGAAGAGAGCGTAGATCAACCCAGCCAGTCCGAGGGGCAGGGCGGGCTGGAACAGGCTTGCGACATCGCGTGCCAGTGCCGGGTCGAGGTGACGTAAAAAGAGCGGAAGCTGTTGCCAGGCATCGGCCCGAGCAAGAGCGTCGTAGGCGGTGCCGAGGCGCGTGGCACTCTCCAAGGTGTCGGCCATGCGCTCACCCTCCAAGGCATGCGCGGGGCTATCGAGGAAGCGGGCGATGTAGGCCGGCACGTCCAGGCCTTGTGCCGCGGCGTCGTTGGCGATCTCTTGGGCGCGCTGGCGCAGCTCGTCCAATCGCCCGGCCAGACGTTGCAGATACTGCTGATAGTATTCCGGGAACTGTGCCAGGGCGCCACCGCCGGCGAGCGCCGCCGTTATGTGAAGGAACCTCACGGGATCAGTGCACTCTCAAGCCAACTCGGTCAGAAGCGATAGCTGGACCGCCGTGTCGCCGTCCTGCTGGTCGATGAGCGGGATTGGATACTCGCCGGTGAAACAGGCATCGCAGTACTGTGGTTGCTCGCCGCTGCGTCCGGTCTCGCCCATGGCACGATAGAGCCCGTCGATGGAGATGAAGGCGAGACTGTCGACGCCAATGTGCCGGGCCATGGACGGGAGGTCCATCTGCGAGGCGAGCAGTTCCTCGCGGCTAGGCGTGTTGATCCCGTAAAAGCAGGGAAAAGCCGTGGGCGGGGCGGCGATGCGCATGTGGACCTCGGTGGCGCCGGCCGATCGCACCAGCTCGACGATCTTGACCGAGGTGGTCCCGCGGACGATGGAATCGTCTACCAGCACCACGCGCTTGCCGGCGAGCACGCCCGGGTTCGCGTTGTGTTTGAGCTTGACGCCCAAATGTCGGATCTGCTGGCCCGGCTCGATGAAGGTTCGGCCGACGTAGTGGTTGCGGATGATGCCCAGTTCGAAGGGAAGTCCGGACTGTTCGGCATAGCCGATGGCCGCGGGAACGCCCGAGTCGGGCACGGGCACCACGACGTCGGCCGGGACGTGGCTTTCGCGCGACAATTCCTGGCCGATGCGCTTGCGTGCCTCATAGATGGAAACGCCCTCCATGACCGAATCCGGCCGGGCGAAATAGATGTACTCGAAGATACAGCTACGCGCCGAGGCCGGTGGAAACGGTCTGAGCGAGTGTATTCCCGTGGCATCGAGCACGATCATCTCACCCGGCTCGACATCGCGGATGAATTGCGCACCGATGATGTCGAGCGCGCAGGTCTCCGAGGTGACGATCATCGCCTCACCGGTTCGGCCCAACACCAATGGCCGGACACCCAAAGGGTCGCGCAGCCCGATGACACAGGACTCGGTCATCGCGACCAGCGAATAACCGCCGTGGATCTGGCGCAGACCGGCGATCAGGCGATCGAGGAGGTTGCCGCTGCGCGCGGTGGCGGTCAGATGGATGACCACCTCGGTATCCGATGTCGACTGAAAGATCGAGCCTTCCTTGACGAGGGCTTGGCGCAACTGGCGGGCGTTGGTCAGGTTGCCGTTGTGGGCCAGGGCAAGTCCGCCGAGATTGAGGTCGGCGAACAGGGGTTGCACATTCCTGAGAGCCGATTCGCCGGTCGTCGAATAGCGCGTGTGGCCAATCGCCATATGGCCGGTAAGTCGATCCATGACCGTCGCTTGGGAGAAGATATCGCCCACCTGGCCGACATCGCGGTGAGCATGAAATTGCCCGTCGCCGTAGGTGACGATACCAGCCGCCTCCTGCCCCCGGTGTTGCAACGCATGCAATCCCAAGGCCGTATGCGCGGCGGCGTCGCTGTCGCCATAAATTCCGAAGACCCCGCACTCGTCGTGAAACTTGTCGTCGGCAAAGGCTTCGGTGCTCGTCATGCGGCTCTACTCCGCGGTTTGCCCAGGTTCGCCAACATCATCGATCAAGCGCTCTAGTTCCTGACGCTGGTCCTGGTTATACCCGTCCGGCGAGGACTTTTCACCGCTTTTCGACAGGGCGTTGTTGAGGCTCTCGAAGGCTTTTTCCGTGTCGCGAAGCTGCTCGAGGTTCCGGATCGCTTCGTCAGCGGCTTGCTCGCCATCTTTCCTCAATTCCTCGGGCGCCAAGGAGATCAGCAGCCCCGAGCCCCAGTTCAGGGCGGGGCGCGTCTTCGCTTCCGCGACCCAAACCGGCCAATCGTCTCGGGGCAGCACCCAATCCAAGGCAAGCCAGGCAAGGCAGACGAGAACGAAGCCGCGCAGCAGGCCGAAGACGAGCCCGAGTGAGCGATCGAGGGCTCCAAGGCTGCTTTCCTGAATGAAATTCGCGACCACGCGGGTGGCGATCGACAGAATGACGAGGACAACGATAAAGATGACGACGCCGGCGATGACGTCGGCCAGCAGCTCTATGGGGATGATGGCACGGGCATGGGGTTGTGCCAGGGGGAACCCGTAAAGTGTTGCGAAGATTGCGCCGACCCAGGAGATGATCGACAGCAGCTCGTGGGCGAACCCTCTCAAGAAAGCGATAAGTGCCGAGATCACGAGGACCAGCACAACAAGAACGTCGACGGCATTGATGGGAAGACTGTCCATCATCTGGCTCCCCCGGAAGCACCCAAGATCGGTTCGTCCACA
>JBFELD010000349.1:0-3377 GCA_041552375.1 Kiloniellaceae bacterium
CCTGATCGTGCAGGCCGAGGTGCCCTTTCTATCCTTGATCGCCGCCCTTTGGCTGGGCGAGCGGCTGGGCGCGCGCAAGATCTTCGGCATGGTGGTGGCCTTCATCGGTATCTACCTGATCGCCGGAGAGCCCCGGATCGAAGGGCAGGTGTTCGGCATCGTTCTCGTGCTGGCGGGCGCGTTCATGTGGGCGGTCGGTCAGGTGATGATGCGCCGGCTTGGTGAGCTGGGTGGGCTAACGGCGGTCGCCTGGGTTGCCGTCATGGCCGCACCCCAGCTACTCGTCGCCTCCTTGACATTGGAATCGAACCATTGGGATCACCTTAGCGGCGCCGGCTGGCAGGTTTGGGCGGCCGTGGTCTACCTGGGGGTAGTCATGACCGCGATCGGGTACGGTTGCTGGTATCACGTTCTCGGGCGCTATGAGGTCAACAAAGTCGGCCCCTTCATTCTTCTCACGCCCGTCACGTCGGTCATAGGCGGCTGGTTGTTTCTTGGCGAAGGCATGACGTTTCATATCCTGGCCGGTGGGGCGCTGGTCATGACCGGCGTCGGCGTCATCGTGGTGGAACGCCGCGGCCGCGCGCGCGGCGTCGTACGGATTCCGCCAACGCCGCCGGCTCCCGATCCCGCCGATGCAACGCCCGGACGTGACTGACTGTCCGTGAAAAGCTGGATGGGGACATCACCCGCTCCTCGACGAAGGCGTCGGACCGAGAATTGAACCGCTACTTTCGCCGCCGCGCCGGATAGGCACCGGTGAACACCCGGCGCGCCTCGGCCCAGGCAACCTCCAAAGCCGTCTTCAGCGCGTCTCCGTCAGCGCCCAGAATACGGACGCTGAGGCCGGCCCCATTCGGCAGCGCCGACACGCCGGCATAGACACCCGGCAGCGCTGCCAACGCCTCACGCAGGAGCGGCGGCAGGGTCTGCGCGTCCCCCTCATCCCGGCTGACGATCAGCATGATCCCCTGCCCCTGGTTCACGCCCATGATGCCTCGGCATGGGGTGAGCGCCTCGGCCCCGGTAACATCGATGCGGTCAAGCACCAAAAGCGTTCCGTCCGCTCCGGCCACCGCCGTCTCGCTCAGATAGCGCGTGAACGGGCGGCCTTGGCCCTCCGGATCATGGCCGATGAAGGACTCCGAGACGATCGCCCGCCCACCCTCGGCCAGCGAGAGACAGAGCCGCGAAGACAGGGCGGCGCCGGCGAAAAGAATGTTGGGATCAGGCAGGTATTCCAACAAACCACCCGGCGCGACGCTCAAAGCGACATCCTGATGAGCTGCTGGCCCGCGGCTGCGATGGACGATGGAGGAAGCCTGGGTGGTCACATGGGCCTGAGCGCCGGCCTCGGCGCTGATGGCGATCTCCAGGCGATCGCCTTCATAGAGGCCGCCGGCGCTGGACTGGATATAGAGGGAGGCGAGACCGGAAGGCGCGCGGTCCAGGTACTGAGCGCGGCAGACGTGAAAGGGGTGGGAGGCATATTGGTGCGAGAGATAGCTGCTCTCCCCCTTCGCCCGGGTGAAGGTCAGCTCGAGCCGGGACTTGCCCCGCGCGGAGGGGGCCGGCCCGCTGCGTCGCTCAATCGAGGAAGAGGACATCGTGTGCAAGCCGATCGACCAGGGCGTCGATGCCCGTACCGCTCCGGCAATCGGTCAGCAAGACCGGACGGCCACCGCGCAATGCCTCCGCCTCGCGCCGCATGAGCGCGACATCGGCGCCCACGTAAGGGGCAAGGTCGGTCTTGTTGATCACCAGCAGATCGGCGCGCAGGATCCCGGGGCCGCGTTTGCGTGGAATGTCGTCGCCGCCGGCCACGTCGATGACGAACATCCAGTAGTCGACCAGCTCCAGCGAGAAGGTGGAGGCGAGATTGTCGCCGCCACTTTCGATCAGCACCAAGGCGCACTCGGGAAACAGTTGTTCCAGCTCTTCGCTCGCCTGGATGTTCATGGTCGGATCCTCGCGGATCGCCGTGTGCGGACAAGCGCCGGTCTCCACCGCCCGCACCCGGCCGGCGTCGATGATGCCGCTGCGTTTCAGCCGTTCGGCGTCCTCTTGGGTCACCAGGTCGTTGGTCACTACGGTGAGCGACACGCCGCGCGCCTGTAGGGCAGGCACGAGGCGCTCGATGAGGGCTGTCTTGCCCGAGCCGACCGGCCCACCGATCCCGACCCGCGCCGCCGCCGGCGCGCTTTCCGCCACTGCCGTGCTCATCGCAACATATAACGCTGGGCGAGCGGCAGGGTCTCGGCTGGCTCGCACACCGCAAGCTCACCGTCGACGAAGACCTCGAAGCTCTGGGGGTCGACCCGGATCTCGGGGCAGGCGTCATTATGCAGCATGTGCTGCTTGTTGAGCTTGCGCGTGCCGTGGGTGGGCAGGACCATCTTGGCGAGGTCGAGGCGGTCGGCGATGCCCTCGGCCACGGCCATAGGATTGACGAAAGAGGCGCTGAGCGCCTGTTTGGCCCGGCCGAAGGCGCCCCACTGCGGGCGCATCCTCAGCGGCTCGCAGGTCATCAACGAGGCGGCGCTATCGCCCATGGCTCCCCAGGCGATGAAGCCGCCCTTGACCACCAACTCGGGCTTGATGCCGAAGAAACCGGGCCGCCAGAGCACCACGTCGGCGAGCTTGCCCGGCTCGAGCGAACCCACATAGTCGTCGATGCCGAAGGTACGCGCCGCGTTGATTGTGTACTTGGCGATATAGCGGCGGATCCGTTCGTTGTCGCCGCGCGCGGTCATCTCCTCCGTCAGGCGGCCCCGCTGGTCCTTCATCTTGGAGGCCAGCTGCCAGGTGCGGCAGATAACCTCGCCGATGCGGCCCATGCCTTGGCTGTCGGAGCCCAGCATGGAGATCGCCCCCAGGTCGTGCAGGATGTCCTCGGCGGCGATGGTCTGGGCCCGGATGCGGCTCTCGGCGAAGGCTACATCCTCGGGGATCGACGGGCTCAGATGGTGACAGACCATGGTCATGTCGAGGTGCTCGTCGAAGGTGTTGACCGTGTAAGGGTTGGTCGGGTTGGTCGACGAGGGCAGGCAGTTCATTTCGCCGGCGACGCGGATGATATCGGGAGCATGGCCACCTCCGGCGCCTTCGGTGTGGTACATGTGGATAGTGCGCCCGTCGATGGCGGCCAGCGTGTCCTCCAGGAAACCGCTTTCGTTCAGGGTGTCTGTGTGGAGCTGGACCTGAAAGTCGAGTTCGTCGGCGACCGAGAGACAGACGTCGATCACCGCCGGCATGGCGCCCCAGTCCTCGTGGATCTTGAGGCCGAAGGCGCCGCCGGCGATCTGATCGTAGATCGAGCGCGGCTTGGAGGTGTTACCGCGACCGAGAAAGCCGAAGTTGATCGGCCAGTGCTCGGC
>JBFELD010000350.1:0-3365 GCA_041552375.1 Kiloniellaceae bacterium
TCCAGGAGATCGACTACCGGCGCATGTACGGACAGCTCGCCAAATGGGTGGCGCAGGTGGACGATCCCGAGCGCATTCCCGAATTCGTCAGCCGGGCCTTTTACACCGCGACCTCCGGGCGGCCCGGGCCGGTGGTCCTGGCCCTACCGGAGGATGTGCTGAGCGGCCCCTGCGCGGCGCCGCGAGCCGAGCAGTATCGACGCGTGAATCAGATGCATCCGGGCCCCACCAACATGGCCTTCTTCGCCGAGCTTTTGGCCAAGGCCGAGCGTCCGCTGGTCATTCTCGGCGGCGGCGGCTGGGCGGCGGCCACCGGCGGCGCGGTCCAGGCCTTCGCCGAGACTCAGAACCTGCCCATCACCTGCGGCTTTCGCCGCCAGGACTATTTCGACAACCGCCATCCCAACTATGTCGGCGACGTCGGTATCGGCATCAATCCGAAGCTGGCCGAGCGCGTCGCCGAGTGCGACCTGCTGATCGCCTTGGGGCCGCGCCTGGGCGAAATGACGACCAGTGGCTATACCCTGCTCGACATCCCCACGCCGCGTCAGCCGCTGGTCCACATTCACCGCGACCCCGAAGAGCTGGGCCGTGTCTATCAGCCGGTCCTGGCGATCAATTCCTCGCAGCACGCCTTCGCCGAGGCGGCGGCACAGCTTCCCGCCGTCAAGAAGCGCCCTTGGGATGACTGGACGGCGGCCGCGCGCCAAGACTACCTGGCCCACATCCAGCCGCCCAAGATCCCGGGCGAGCTTCAGATGGGCGAGGTCATGACCTGGCTGCGTGAGGCCCTGCCCGAGGATGCGATCGTCACCAACGGCGCCGGCAACTATGCGGTCTGGGTCCACCGCTTCTTCCAATACAAGCGCTACGGCACGCAGCTCGCCCCGACCGCGGGGTCCATGGGCTACGGCTTGCCCGCGGCGGTCGCCGCCAAGGCCGTCTTCCCGGAGCGCACGGTGGTCTGTTTCGCGGGTGACGGCTGTTATCTGATGCATGGTCAGGAGCTGGCAACCGCCATGACCTATGGCCTGAACATCATCGTGATCGTGGTCAACAACAACATGCTGGGGACGATCCGCATGCACCAGGAGCGAACCTATCCCGGCCGGGTCAGCGGCACTGACCTGACAAATCCCGATTTCGCCGCCTACGCCAAAGCCTTCGGCGCCCATGGGGAGACGGTGCGGCGCACGGAGGACTTTGCCGCCGCGTTTGAGCGGGCGCGTGCGGCCGGCAAGCCGGCGATCTTGGAGCTCGTCATCGATCCCGAAGCGATCACGCCGCGCGAGAGCCTCTCCGCGATCCGTGACAAAGCGCTTGGCGAGACAGACTGACTTGAAAAGGGCGGCGCCTCAGGGATAAGCGCAGCGCTGCCCGGTCACCAGAACGAAGCCGCGCGGACCGGCGGTGAGCGTAAAGCGGTATTCCTTGTCTTGAACGATCAGCGCGTGATGTAGAGGGAGGAGCCCGGACTTGGTGTTGGCCTCGCCGCCAAGTTGGGTGAAAGCAAGGGTCAGCGGCTTGTCGATATCGAACCAGGCCTCGACCTGTCCGTTATCGTTTACCGCCGACTCGCCGCTGGCGGTGATGGTGATGCCGTCGAAGGAAACCGAGTCGTTGGCCCCCTTCTGCAACGGCGTACGCACGAGGAAGCGCTTGGTATCAGGGTCGTCGACACAGTCCGTCGGCTCGCTGGCCTGCTCGATCAGAAAGGCCAGCCGCTCGGCCGATAGACCGCTCTGCATTTTCTTGTCCACGAGGCCCAGGAAGGTCTGCATCTCGCCGGTCGGCACGTCGCGGCGATACTGGCTTTCCCACTCCTTGGCGCGGGTCACCGCGGTCCGGATCTGCTCCTCCAGCAGAGCGCGCTCCTCTTCCAATCTTGTGCGCTCATCCTGCAGGACCTGGATCTCGTCTTCCAGGCGATCGACCTCCCGACGAGCCAGGTTCTCGCCCGCGTAATAGGCGTAGCCCCCCGCGGCCAGGATCATGAGCAAGGCGAAGGTCCACTTCGCCACCGCTAACCAGAATTTTCTACGCCTGCGCGCGCGGCGTTCGTGTAGGCCAAGCGACATGATCGCACTCGTTACGCCGTTTTCAAAAGGCTGCCTAATATACTGAAAAATATGCAAAACTTTCAGGAGGGCCGATGTTTTACCATTCTCCCGCGGGCCAGGCAAGCAAGAGCGCCGCAAATCCACGATAATGCCATCAGCGCACCAGCAGCCTTGGCAAAGATGACCGCCGACGGCAAAGTTCCGGCCACCTGGAACGTCATCAGCGGGTTTGCGAGGAATTTTCATGGCGCGGGCCAAGCACTACGACGTCGTCATCATCGGTGGTGCGGTCATGGGCAGCGCCGTGGCCCACTTCCTGACGAGCGACCCCGCCTTCGACGGCTCCATCCTCGTGATCGAGCGAGACCCCAGCTACGAGCGCTGCTCGACCGGTCGGTCCTGGGGCGGCGTTCGTCAGCAATTCTCAACCGCGGAGAACATTCGCATGTCGCTCTTCGGCGTCGAGTTCGTCCGCACCGCGGCTGAGCGCCTGGCGGTCGACGGCGAGGCGCCCGACGTCGGTTTTCGCGAGGCCGGTTACCTCTATTTGGCGAGCACCAACGGCCGCGCGGTGCTCGAGAAAAACACCGCTCTCCAAGGAGAGTTGGGGGCCTCGACGGTACTGCTCGAAAGCGAGACGGTGGCGCAACGCTTCCCCTGGCTGAACGTCGAGGACATCGCCGCTGCAACCTTCGGTGAATCGGGTGAAGGTTGGGTCGACGCCTATGCCCTGATGCGGGCCTTTCGTCGCAAGGCTCAGGCCGATGGCGCCCTCTACCTCAGCGATGAGGTGATCGGGTTCGAGCGGTCCGGACCCAAGCTGACCGGCGTGAAGCTCGCCGGCGGCGAAAGCGTGGGCGCCGGATACATCGTCAACGCCGCCGGTCCGCACGCCGGTGCCTTGGCGCGTCTTGCCGATATCGAGCTTCCGGTCACGCCGCGCAAACGCATGACTTACGTCTTTGACTGCCGCGGCGAGCTTCCGCCGCTGCCGCTGACCATCGACACCACGGGGGTGGCCTTTCGCCCGGAGGGGCCCAATTACATCGCCATCGTCTCGCCGCCGGCCGATCGCGACCCTGTTTGCCCGGACCTCGACGAAGACTACACGCTCTTCGAGGAGATCATCTGGCCGGCCTTGGCTCACCGGGTACCCGCGTTCGAGGCGATCAAACCGGTCGGCGCCTGGGCCGGACACTACGACTACAACGGCTTCGACCAGAACGCCATCCTGGGCCCTCACCCCGAGATCGGGGGATTGCTTTTCGACCAGCACACGCGCCACCAAGTCGGCGATCTGGTCCA
>JBFELD010000351.1:0-3351 GCA_041552375.1 Kiloniellaceae bacterium
CGTCGCTGGAGAGCTTCGAGGTGGCGTGGCGCTCGAGCGCCAGCACCAGGTCCTCGGCGCTCATGCCGCACCCGTCGTCGCTGACCGCGATGAGGCCACGCCCGGCATCGCGCAACACAACGTCGATCTGCGTGGCACCCGCGTCGAGCGCGTTTTCGACCAGCTCCTTGACCGCCGCGGCCGGGCGCTCGATCACCTCGCCCGCGGCGATGCGGTTGACGAGCGTTTCGGGCAAGCGGCGAATTGTCATGGGTCTAGTGTCCCGAATCAGAAGTTCGCATCGGTTGTGGCAAGTGCGGGTCGAACTTCTGATTCGACGAGGACACTAGTAACTCCCTTGTGCCTAGTGTGGTTTATGGTTTTGAAGTTCCTTTGGCGAGCGAGCCCCAGTGATCAGAGGAACTACAAAACCACCACACTAGTGGTCCTGGAGCGAGCGGTCCGCGATAGGACTCCATCGCTCGCCGCCAAAGAACGCTAACAAAGCTCGGCGGCGATGCAAGCGCGGAGAGACGAGCGGCGGTTATCCGCCCTGGCTCGCCCCCCGGATCTCACCTTCGATGCCGTCCGGGGACCCCACGACCACGACGGTCAAGCTTTTGGGATCGAGCAGACGCCGAGCCACGCGGCGAAGGTCCTCGAGCGTGACCGCATCGATCAGGTCGTTCCGCCGGTCCAGATAATCGATGCCGAGATCATGCCATTGGATACCGACCAGCATGTCGGCGATCGCGCCACTGCTGGACAGGCGCAAGGGAAACGAGCCGGTGAGAAACTTCTTGGCATGCTCCAGCTCGTCTTGCGTCGGCCCCTCCTCGGCCATCCGCCGCCACTCGGCGCGAATGAGATCCAACGACTCCGCAACCCGCCCGTTTTGCGTCGCCACTCGCCCTTGAATCAGTGCGGCATGGGCCATCGGGTTCAAATAGCTGTAAACCGAATAGGCCAAGCCTCGCTTTTCGCGCACCTCCTGATAGAGGCGCGATGAGAAGCTGCCGCCGCCCAGTATATGATTCATGACATAAGCGGCATAGTAGTCCGGATCGTCTCGCTTCACCCCGCGCTGGCCAAAGACGACCACCGACTGAGGGATCTCCATGTCGACCAGGATCGTCGTGTTGTCGTCGTTCAGCTTCGCCTCGTTAACCTGCCCTGGCGAGGCGCTGGCCGGAAGCCCGGCAAAGGTGTCCTCTAGAAGTCCGCTGAGTTCTTCCGGTGTCACGTCACCGACCACACCAACGATCAGGTTCTCGCGCGCAAAGCGCTCGTCGACGAAACGGCGCAGGTCGGCCGTCTCGATCGCGGCCAAGGTCTCCGCTGTTCCTTGCCCGGACCGCGCGTAAGGGTGTTCGCCGAAAAGTGTTTCGCGAAACGCGCGGCCGGAGATGAAATCCGGATCCTCTTGGCTGGCTTTGATCGAGGCCAGGATCTGCGCGCGAATGCGCGCCACTGGCTCATCGTCGAAGCGCGGCGCCGTCAAAGCCAGGCGAAGCAACTCGAACGCCCGCGCGCGGTTCTCGGTCAAGCTGCGCAGCGTCCCGTGAAAACTGTCCCTGCCGGCGGAAAAGCGCAGGGTGATGGCCAGATCGTTCAACTCTTGCTGAAAGCTCTTGGAGTCCAGGTCTCCCGCGCCTTCGTCGATGGTCCCGGCGGCCATATTGGCCAGCCCCGCTTTCCCGGCGGGGTCGAGAGCCGAACCGCCCTGAAAGGAGAGCTCGAAGGCGATGATGGGATTGGTGTGATCCTCGACCAGCCAGGCCTCGATACCGCTGGGGCTGACCACGCGTTGGACCTCTACGGCGCCCGCCAGGAACGGTGCGCCAACCAACGCCAACAGGAAAACGAGGCCGCCGATGGCGTTGTGCAGGGCTCGCCCGGTCATGTCGTCGGCTCCGGCAACAAAAGCCCCGTCACCGAGCGCTCATCGCGCATGACGTCGCGAGCCGCGGCATTGACCTGATCGAGGGTGACCGCTTCGATCCGCTCCGGCCAGGCTTCCAGCTCCTCAACAGTCCGGCCGGCGACGAGCGCCTGTCCGATGATCCGGGGCGCGGCCCCCAATGGGTCGCGTGCGTAAATGGCTCCGGCCCGCAAGCGCTTCTTGGCCGCCGCCACTTCCTCGGCGGTGACCCCTTCGCTCAACACGCGCTCGATCTCGTCGCGAAGTGCCGCCTCGACCTCGGCGACATCGCGGCCGGGACGCGGCGAACCGAAGAAGGAGAACACCGCCTGGTCGTAGCGGTCGGGATCGTAGCCGGCGCCGGCGGCGGCCGCCAAACCCTGCTCGATGACCAGGGAGCGATAAAGACGGCTGCTGGTGCCGCCGCCGAGCACCTCCTGCAGCACTTGAAGCGCATAAGCCTCGCCGTCGGCGCCGACGCGATAGCTGGGTGCCAGATAGCGGATCGAGACATTGGGCTGCCCCACCCGGGGCGACTTCAGGGTCACGCGGCGGGCGGCGGGCTGCGGAGGCTCCGTCGGACGCAGGCGCTCCGGCACCGGCTTGGCGGCGATGGGGCCATAGTGCTCTTCGGCCAACCGCCGCACTTCCTCGGCATCGACGTCGCCGGTAACGATCAGGATCGCGTTGTTCGGCGCGTACCAGCGGCGGTAAAAGGCCAAGGCTGCCTCGGTATTGAGAGCCGAGATTTCGTGATCCCAGCCGATCACCGGCACGCGATAGGGATGATTGATATAGAGCGCGGCGTTCATCTGCTCGTAAAGCTGCGAGCCCGGATCGTTATCGACCCGGCTGCGCCGCTCCTCGCGCACAACCTCGCGTTCGGGCAGAACCACCTCGTCGGTCAGCTCGAGACCGGTCATTCGGTCAGCCTCGTGCTCCATGACGATGGCGAGCCGGTCGCGGGCGACGGATTGGAAATAGCCGGTGTAATCCCAAGACGTGAAGGCGTTCTCGCGCCCACCGTTCTCTGCGATGATGCGTGAGAATTCCCCGGTCTCGAGCTTGGCCGTGCCCTTGAACATCAGATGCTCGAGAAAGTGCGCCAGGCCCGACTCTCCCGGTGCCTCGTCAGCCGCCCCGACCTTGTACCATACCATGTGCGTGACGATGGGTGCGCGGTGGTTGCTGACCACCACGACCTGAAGACCGTTGTCGAGCGTGAAGACTTCCGGGTCGAAGACCTTGCCCAAGGCCGATCGGCCGAGGGGCAGCAGACAGAAAACCACGATGAGGAAAAAGGACCTCCATGACGGGGTCCTTCTCGAGGGTCGAACCATCACCAAATCCTGCGCTTGTCGGCCGCATCTAAGGCCGATGCCGGCCATGTTACGGCACGAGACGAAAGAGGACTTAAGCCCATATAAGGCCCACCGCGGCGATCGCAAGGC
>JBFELD010000352.1:0-3330 GCA_041552375.1 Kiloniellaceae bacterium
GGATCTCCCCTTGATGCGGTGCGGTCTTTAGTGTCGACCACTTCTTTAGCACTCTATCAATGAGAGTGCTAACCTCTCGACCATTTAGTCCTCCGTGGCCCCCTGTCAAGGGCTGGAAGCACAACGAAAGCCGACCATGTCGAGCCCGATATCGGGCGGATTCCCATGGCGATAAGACACACGCAGGCAATAGGGATTGTTGCCCCAGCCGCCACCGCGCAAGGCAACATGACCTTCACGGTCCTCATAGGGGCTGGCGGTCCACTCCCAGACGTTGCCCGCCATATCCAGTAAACCCGAGGCCGAGGCCCCGGTTGGGAAGGAGCCGACCGGCGCCGTCGTCGCGTAGCCGTCCGTCGCGTCGGGTGCGCAGCAGGCAACGGTTCCAAAATTGGCCCGGCGGCTGCCGTCACGCGCTTCGGGTGGATCATCACCCCAGGGAAAGCGGCCACCGTCGGGGTGGCGAGCCGCGAACTCCCACTCCGCCTCACTGGGCAGGCGCATACCATAGAATTGGCAAAAGGCCGCGGCATCCCGTTGCGAGACCTGAACCACCGGGTGATCGCCGTACTCGGCAATGTTGGTGTCCGGCCCGAAAGGATGACGCCAGTCCGCGCCGGTGACGCGCGCCCAGCGGCCATCCCACGAATATCCCCAGCCCTTACGCTCGGCATCGGTAAGGTGACCGCTGGCGGCGACGAAGGTGGCGAATTGGCCGTTGGTGACCTCCGTGCGCATCAAGGCGAAGGTCTCGACACGCACGGAGCTTCGCCGGTGATCGGGCGTCGTCACGCGCGTGCCCATCGCCAAGGCTCCTCCCGGTATGGTCACCAGATCAAAGTCCGGCGCCTCCTCCGCGGCGAGCCGGGACGGCGCTGATGTCGAGGCCAGCACGAGCGCTAGCGCCAGACAGCAAAGACGACGGTATCCCATGCGCGCCCTCCCGGCAGACAGCTATTTGCCACAACGGTTGGCGGGCCCGATCAGCACACCCACCGCCCCATGTCTCCGGGAGCGAGTTTGGCATGGTCGTGCGCGAGCGCAACAGCGCCACCCGAACGTCATTCAAGCAATCGTATGCGCCTCGTCATTGGACCCACGCTTGTCGTGGCGCCGGTGGCTGATTAGAGTTTGCGGTTCGTCGGCCAATGGGCCCCGGCGCGGGCGCGAAACCGAAATCAGGAAAAGAAGATCGCGGATGTCGGATGACAAGAAAGTAACCGTACTTCTATGCGACTGCGAGGGAACTATGGCGCTCGACGGGCCCGCCCTCGCCAAGGCCTTGCACGGCATCTGCGACGCGAAAGCGTGCTCCAACCTCTGCCGGAGCGAGATCGGCACCGTGATCGAGGCAGCGCGCGATGCCGAAAAAGGCCTGATCGTCGGCTGCACGCAAGAAAGGCTCACCTTCACCGAGCAACTGGAGGCCGCAGGCCTGGAAATCGCGCCTAGGCTACTCAACGTTCGTGAACGCGCGGGCTGGAGCGCCGAGGGCGACGCGGCGGGCGCGAAGATCGCGGCGCTGGTCGAAGAGGCGACGCTGGACCTGCCGGACGTTCCGACCGTCGCCTACAGATCGGCCGGTGTGTGTTTGGTTTATGGACCCGGGCAGATGGCGTTGGACGCCGCCCGCCAACTCTCCGCACGCCTACCTGTCTCGCTGCTCCTCACCGAGGTTGGAGAAACGCTGCCCCTCGGTGCGACGGACCTGATGATCTCCAAAGGCAGGATCGCCAGAGCCGCTGGGCACTTGGGGAGCTTCGAGGTTTTCGTCGACGGGTTCGCGGCCTTGAGACCCTCTTCCCGTGCCAGCCTCGACTTCGAGCTGGCGCGCGACGGCGCCGCCTCGCGTTGTGACATCCTCATCGACCTCTCCGGTGGTGCAGCGCTCTTTCCCGCGCATGAGCGGCGCGACGGCTACCTTCGTGCCGACCCGGCCGATCCCTCAGCCATCCAACGCGCGTTGTTCGAGGCGACGGACCTGGTCGGTGAATTCGAGAAGCCGCGCTACATACGATTTCGCGAGGAGCTCTGCGCCCATTCCCGCAACCGTATTACCGGCTGCACGCGCTGCCTCGATCTCTGCCCGGTATCGGCGATCCAGCCGGCCGGCGATCACGTGACCATCGACCCCTATGTCTGCGGCGGCTGCGGCGCTTGCCATAGTGTCTGCCCGACGGGTGCCGCCAGCTACGGTTTTCCGAGCGGCGAGGACCTGCTGCGGCGCTTGGCCACGTTGTTGGCACGTTACAGAGAGAGCGGCGGTCGAGACGCCGTCGTGCTGCTGCACGACCAGGCGCACGGCTGGCCGATCATCGAGGCCATGGCCCGTTTCGGCGATGGCCTGCCGGCGCGGGTTCTGCCCGTCGAGGTCAACGAAGTCACTCAGCTGAGCGTCGATGTGATGCTCTCGGCCCTCGTCTTCGGCGCGGAGCGCCTGGTCATTCTTGGCACCCCGGCAAAGCAGGAGGAGTTCGCCGGGCTCGCCGGCGAGATCGGCATCTGCGAGACCATCATGAGCGGCCTTGGCTACGAAAGCGGCCTGGTCGAACTCTTGGTCGAGGACGACCCCGACAGGATTTCCGAGGCGCTTCGCAGCCAGCGGACGATCGCCGAGCGCCCGTATGGCACCTTCGTGCCGCAAGCCGAAAAACGCGCCAACCTGCGTCTGGCCACGGCGCACCTGCACAGTGGGGCGCCGACGCCGGTGGACAGCCTGCCGCTGCCGCCAGGTGCCGCCTATGGCACCGTGAACGTGGACGCCACCGGATGCACGCTCTGCCTGGCTTGCGTGTCCACCTGCCCGACCGGGGCCTTAGGCGATAACCCCGAGCTTCCACAACTGAGCTTCCAAGAGGAGGCCTGCATCCAATGCGGGCTCTGCCGCAACACCTGCCCGGAAAGCGTGATCACGCTGGAGCCGCGCTTCGACTTTACGAAGCAGGCCAAGGAACGTGCCGTGCTCTACGAGGAGGAGCCGTTCTGCTGCGTGTCCTGCGGCAAGCCCTTCGCCTCAAAGAGCACCATCGAGAAAATGCTGAGTGCGCTGGCCGGCAAGCACTCGATGTTTCAGGGGTCGGCGGCCGAGACACTGAAGATGTGTGAGGACTGCCGCGTTATCGCCCACTTCGAGGCGAAAGAGCCGCAGATGGCGGGTGGCCAGCGACCGCTTCCCCGCACGACGGAAGACTACCTCGCCGGACGGGCCAACGGTGACGCGGGCGAGGACGAGGAGAGCTAATCCCCTACTGTGGATTCTGTGCCCGGCAGCGGGCCTCGGCGCGGGACCTGAAGAGCGTCGCGCGATCATCGTCGATCATGCCGTCGGCC
>JBFELD010000353.1:0-3278 GCA_041552375.1 Kiloniellaceae bacterium
CAAAAATTCAAAAGGACCACACGACCCTGGTAGGTCTCGAGGGTGGTGGGCTCGCCAGCGAGCGTGCGCAGCTCGGTCTTGGGTGCTGGTGCCAGAGCCTCCAAGACGATAAAATTGTCGGCGAAAACGCCCCGCAAGGGCGGCTCGGCCAGTGCCGGCGCCGCGCCACGCAAAACGATGGTGATGGCGAGGAAGGCAAGAAAGAGCGCCGCCAGGGGTCTTTTTTCGGCCATCCGTTCAACCATTACCGTGGTCCGATATGAGCGAGGAAAGCAAGACACAAACACCCGCCGCCGCGCCGCCGCCGGACAGCAACCGCATGTGGGGCGGGCGTTTCGCCGGCGGGCCGGCCGAGATCATGGAGCAGATCAACGCCTCCATCGATTTCGATCGCCGCCTTTTCGCTCAGGACATCGCCGGTTCCAAAGCGCATTGTCGCATGCTCGTCCAGCAAAAGATCATCTCCGTTGAAGATGGGGATGCGATCCTTGCAGGTCTAGACAGAATCGCCACGGAAATCGAGCAGGGCGACTTCAAATTTTCGCGCGCGCTCGAGGATATCCATATGAACATCGAGGCGCGCCTCAAGGAAATCGTGGGCGAGGCGGCGGGCCGGCTGCATACCGCCCGTTCGCGCAACGACCAGATAGCGACCGATTTTCGCCTGTTCGTCCGTGAGGCCATCGACCGGCTCGACGCGGGAATGGCGGACCTGCAGGCCGCACTGATCGACCAGGCCGAGGCCCATGCCGATGCGGTCATGCCTGGTTACACCCACCTGCAGGCCGCGCAGCCGGTGACCTTCGGTCATCACATGCTGGCCTACGTCGAGATGGTCGGGCGCGACCGCGGGCGCCTGTCGGACTGTCGCCGGCGTCTCAACGAGTGCCCTTTGGGTGCCGCGGCACTGGCCGGAACCTCTTTCCCCATCGACCGCGACCAGACCGCGGCCGCGCTGGAATTCGACCGGCCGACGGCCAACTCGATCGACAGTGTCTCGGACCGCGACTTCGCGCTGGAGTTCCTGGCCGCCGGCGCCATAACGGCGACCCACCTCTCACGGCTGGCCGAGGAGATCGTCCTCTGGTGCTCTCATGGGTTCGGCTTTATCGAACTCAGCGACGCCTTCACCACCGGCAGCTCCATCATGCCGCAGAAGAAGAACCCGGACGCGGCCGAACTGGTGCGCGCAAAGGCCGGGCGCGTGATCGGGGCGCTGAACAGCCTCCTGCTGGTGATGAAGGGACTGCCGCTCGCCTTCTGCAAGGATATGCAGGAGGATAAGGAAGCGCTTTTCGACGCGGCCGACACGTTGGCGCTCTCGGTCGCCGCCTCGGCGGGGATGGTGCGCGACATGAAACCGGTGCGCGCGGCGCTGAAGGCCGCCACATCACACGGCTTCATCACGGCGACCGACCTGGCCGACTGGCTCGTGCGGGTACTTGACATGCCGTTCCGTGAGGCCCATCACCTAACCGGACGGGTCGTCCGTCTGGCCGAAGAGAAGGGCTGCGCGCTCGCGGCCTTGGATTTGACCGAGTTGCAGCGGCTGGATCCGCGCATCACCGCCGATGTTTTCGAGGTGCTTGCGGTGGACAAGGCGGTCGAAAGCCGCGGCTCGTACGGCGGCACCGCGCCAGGGCGGGTGCGCCAGGCGGTGGCCGCGGCAAGGGAGCGGTTCTTGTGACCAGGTACGTGAGATTGACGATGACGCTCGCACTGGCGGTCCTGCTGACCGCTGGCCTTGAGGCCTGCGGCCGGCGTGGCGACCCCCATCCGCCGGAAGGAGAGGAGGCCAATTACAACTTCCCGGGGTTCTACCCCAACTGGGAGGGTACGCTGGCGCCCCGGCGCGGCGCGGTCGAGGAAACGGACGAGCGCGTCGGCGAAAACCTCAAACCGGCCCCTGTTCTCCCCAGGCGGAAGCCCGATACGAGCTTCACGCTGGAGAACGACGGCTTCGCGCGAAGCCGGACGACCGTCTATTGAGGCGGCGGACGGCCGAGATCTTGAGCCCCTAGCCCAATGAACAGCGTCGCCCCCGGATTTGCCTATCAAAACGATGCCTTGCAGGCCGAGAAGGTCGACATCGCCGACCTGGCGGAGCGGGTGGGCACACCGTTCTACTGTTATGCGGCAAGCGCCATCGAAGATGCCTACCGCACCTTCGCCAGGGCCGTATCGGACCTCGACGCACGGATCTTCTATGCTCTGAAAGCCAACTCCAACCAAGCGGTGGTGGCCACGCTGGCGCGCCTCGGCGCCGGGGCGGACGTGGTCTCCGAGGGCGAGATGCGCCGCGCGCTCGCCGCCGGCATTCCGGCCGATGCGATCATCTTCGCCGGGGTCGGCAAGTCCGGCGACGAGATCACGGCAGCGTTGGAGGCCGGTATTCTGCAGTTCAACGTGGAGTCCGAGGCCGAGTTGGAGCGCCTCTCCGCCAAGGCGAAACAACTGGGTGTGGTGGCGCCGGTCGCCCTGCGCATCAATCCCGATGTCGATGCCTTGACGCTGAAAGGCATCTCCACCGGACGGGCGGGCGATAAATTCGGCATCGACGTCGCCCAGGCCCTGGAGATCGCCTCTCGCATCGACAACCTTGCCTCGGTTCGCTTGGTCGGGCTGGCCGTCCATATCGGCTCGCTCATCAACGACCTCGAGCCCTGCCGGGAAGCTTTCGGGCGCGTCGCCGCACTCTATCGGGATATTGCCGGAATGGTCCCGACCTTGCGGTCCTTGGATCTGGGCGGCGGGCTGGGGATCGCCTATCGGGACGAGAGCGTACCCGACCTTGAGGCCTATGCCGCCATCGCCCGCGAGACCACGGCCGGCTTGGGTGCCGAGCTGGCTTTCGAGCCCGGCCGGCGTCTCGTCGGCCAGGCCGGAATCCTGGTCACGCGGGTGGAATACATCAAGCAAAGCGGCGGGCGGCGCTGCGTGGTCGTCGATGCGGCGATGAACGATCTGATCCGGCCGATGCTCTACGAGGCCTGGCATGACATCGTGCCGGTGACCCGCTCGCCGGGCGCCGGATCTCCGGCCGATATCGTCGGCCCGGTGTGTGAGAGCACCGACACCTTCGCGCGCGACCGCGAGCTTCCGCCCTTGAAAGAAGGTGATCTGCTCGCGATTTGTTCATCAGGTGCCTATGGCGCCGTGATGGCGTCGTCCTATAATTCACGGCGTCTGGTGCCAGAAGTCATGGTGCGTGGCAACGCGCACGCGATCGTACGTGCCCGACCGACGTACGATTCACTGATTGCAATGGATATTCTGCC
>JBFELD010000354.1:0-3267 GCA_041552375.1 Kiloniellaceae bacterium
CACCCCGTCGCCTAGCTTTTGCAGCCGGCCGGCGCCGAAGATGATGTCACTCCCCAACTGAAGATTAAAAGACTCTGGCATTGACGTCCTCCGGAGGGCACATTCCCTGCCGACTTTGCGCTTCTTCCAAGGTCGGTACAAGCGCCCGAGAAGGAGCGAAGCTATCTTTTTGCCACGGCGGCCGGCCGAGCCTTCCGGGAGATGTTTTCGATGAAGATCACGGGTATTTCTCAAAGCCGCCATCGGATCGACCTCGACCCGCCGTTTCTCCCCTCCTGGGACACACGGCCGCGCGACCACTTCATCGCCGATATCGTGCGTGTGGAGACCGACGCCGGGCTGGTCGGCATCGGTTCCGGCGACTCGATGGCGGGCTTCGCCGGGCACGAGGAACTCTTCATCGGCCACGACCCC
This sequence comes from Kiloniellaceae bacterium, assembly GCA_041552375.1. Lineage (GTDB taxonomy): Bacteria > Pseudomonadota > Alphaproteobacteria > Kiloniellales > Kiloniellaceae > JAJFGK01. Next base: position 415 of record JBFELD010000354.1, read on the forward strand.
TTGGACCTGGATCGCCACTTTCGTGTGATCGAGAACCTTTCATTCCATTACGGGCGCTGCTGGCCGCTCGACGTGGCGCTTTGGGATCTCTACGGCAAGATCGCAGGGCAGCCCTGCTGGCGTCTCTTGGGCGGCCGCTCGGCACGGGTGCGTTGCTATGCCTCCTCGGGCTCCCTCAAATCAGCCACGGAGTTGGCCGACCTCGCCAAGACCACTCAGGCAGCCGGCTTTCCGGCCATAAAAATCCGTTTCCAGCGGCCCGATTGGCGCGACGATATTGCGGCGCTGGCGTGTGTGCGCGACGCCGTCGGCCCTGCGTTCGAGCTGATGGTGGATTGCAATCAGGGTTGGCGGATGCCGTGGGACACCGCCGAGCCCTGGCGCTTGAAGGACGCGCTTGCCGTCGCCCGCGAGTTGGAGGCGCTGGGCGTCTACTGGATGGAAGAGCCGCTACACCGTGGAGATTACGAGGGCATGGCGGCCCTGCGCCGGGCGAGTGATCTGCGCATCGCCGGCGGCGAGATGACACGCGAGCTGCACGAACTGCGCGAATTGATCGTGCGCGGTTGCCTTGACGTGCTGCAGACCGACGTGGTGGTCACCGGCGGGCTCACCGGGATGGCGCGGATCACCGCCGAGGCGCTCGCTCATCATGTCGAGGTCACGCCCCATACCTGGGGTAACGGCATCGGTCTTATCGCCAACGCCCACTTGGCGGCAGGTCTCGCGGGCAGTGCCTATCTGGAGTTCCCTTACGATCCGCCCGAATGGACCCCGGCGCGGCGAGATTTCCCGCTGACCCATGCCATCGAGGCCGACGGCGAGGGCTGGATCGACCTAGGTGAGGCGCCCGGCCTCGGCATCGCGCTCGATACCGACCGGCTAACCGCGACCGAAATTTCGTGAGGTCAGACAAGACAGCGGGCCCCGAGAACAGATCGGGACCCGCAATGTCTGAGCGAGGAACACGCGCGAAGCGGACTAGGCCGCGGTCATGCGTGAGCCAAGTCCGGTCGGTGTCGACCAGAATTGCTGCAGACGCTTGAGCGCTTGGTTGGCGCCGTCCAAGGCGTCTTCCGAGATCTGATTGCCCGACAGCTCCTCGGCCTGGCGATCGAAGAGAGTGCTGATGGCGCGGTAGATCTCCAGCCCCTTGTCGGAGGCGCGCACATGGAACGAGCGGCGGTCGTGCAGCGAACGTTCCTGGATCAGATAGCCGTTCTCGACCATCTTCTTCACGTTGTAGGAGACGTTTGAGCCCAGGTAGTAGCCACGATGGGTCAACTCGCCCACCGATAGCTCTTCCTCGCCAATGTTGTAAATGATGAGGGCCTGAACGTTGTTCAGATCCCGCACCCCGCGACGGTCGAGTTCCGCCTTGATGATCTCAAGGCACTGACGGTGCAGTCTCTCGACCAGGGTAATCGTTTCGAGATAAGCGGCCTTCACGGTTTCCTCGCATCAATAAGGCTTAAAAATGTCTCAGCTTCTGGACGAATTTACCCTTTAGGCGGTTAAGCTTTACTTAATGCCGATACAAATCATCTTATTGAGTTAATTAAATTTTTATTGACTCCCCTCGCGGCCGGGCGAGCTAGCGGTCGCCGCGGATCAGCTTGATGATCGCCGAGTAGTCCAGCCCTGCGTTGCCTGCGTTGACGAACATGGTGAAGAGCGCCGTCGCCTCCGCCCCCAGTGGCGTGGCGACGCCGGCGGCGGCCGCGGCCTCCTGCGAGAGCTTCAGGTCCTTGTGCATCATCCCCGCGGCGAAGCCCGGTTGGTAGTCGCGGTTGGCCGCCGAGGTCTCGACCAAGCCGGGTATGGGGTTGTGGTTCAGCATCGCCCAACAGGAGCCCGAGGCCTTGGAGGAGATGTCGAACAGCTTTTGCGGCTCCAGGCCCAGCTCTTGGCCGAGGTTGAAGGCCTCCGCCACGCCAATCATCGAGATGCCGAGGATCATGTTGTTGCAGACCTTCGCTACCTGTCCGTTGCCCGGTCCGCCGGCGTGGACGATGGCCCGGCCCATGACCTCGAAGAAGGGCTTGCCCTTGTCGAAGGCCGCCTCGGAGCCGCCGACCATGAAGGTGAGGGTCCCGGCATCGGCGCCGGCCACGCCGCCGGAAACCGGCGCATCGAGCATCAGTAGGCCCGCTTTCTCGGTGGCGGCGTGCATGTCGCGCGCCGAGGTCACGTCGATGGTCGAGCAATCGATGATGAGTGCCCCGGCACCGGCGGCGGTGATGACCCCGCCCTCGCCGGTCAGCACCTCGCGCACGTGCTGGCCAGCGGGCAGCATGGTGACGACGACCGGCACATCCATGGCGGCCTCGCGCGCACTGTCCACCACCTCGATACCGTTCTCACGCGCCGTGGCCACGGCCTGCGGCATCACGTCGAAGCCTTTGACGCTATAGCCCGCGGCAACCAGATTCTTCGCCATCGGGCCGCCCATATTTCCCAGACCTATGAAGCCGAGATCGGCCATGACAGCTCTCCTTTCATCCTTCCATAGGACCCTCCCGCGGGAGGATCACTCGAAACGCAAATCCCGCTCTCCCAGCGGGGCGAAGGCGGCCTCGATATCGGTGGTCGAGACCTCGGCCAAGGTCTCGGGCCGCCAACGCGGCGCCTGATCCTTTTCCACGACGATGGCGCGAATGCCCTCATAAAGATCGTGCCCCGCAAGGCAGGCCAAGCTGAGGCGGTATTCCAGCGTCATGCAGTCCTCGAAATCCAGTGCGGCGCCCCGGCTCAACTGGCGGAAGGCCAGCTCGAGACTGGTCGGCGAGGCTCGCTCCATCATCGCCAGGACCTTGCCGGCCCAGTCCGCATCGAGCGCGCGCAGAGCGGCCA
>JBFELD010000355.1:0-3244 GCA_041552375.1 Kiloniellaceae bacterium
ACGGGGTGACGGCGCGGTTGGGGCCGGGGGCACGGCTGCTTCTCATTGCCGATCCGGCGCTCGGCAAGCTCGCCGGCAAGGCAGAGGCGGCACTGGCGGGGGCCGGTCACAAGGTGGCGCGATTCGATGGCCTCACCAGCGATCCGCGTGCCGATCAGATCGAGGCGGCGGCCGATCGGGCACGCACCTTCGGGGCCGATGGCGTGGTCGGGCTGGGCGGTGGCTCGGCCCTGGATGTGGCCAAGATGACGGCGGCGGTCACACCGGGCTCGCGGGGTGTGGCTCACTATGCGCTCAACCGGAACGAACTGCCGCGGGGAAGCCTCTTCATCGTCGCGGTGCCGACGACATCGGGCACCGGCGCGGAAGTGACGCGCACGGTGGTCTACAGCGATAGCGATGGGGTCAAGCTTTGGACCGACGCGGATTGCCTGCGTCCCGGTCTGGTGGTGCTGGATCCCGAGCTGACGGTCGGCATGCCGGCGCCGTTGACCGCCAATACCGGCGTCGATGCCTTGGTCCACGCGATCGAGTCGACGACCAATACCAGCGCCCATTGTCTCAACGATGGCCAGGCGCTGCAGGCCATCGCTCTGATCGCCAACAACCTGCCTCGCGCGGTGCGTGAGCCACGCGACTTGGAAGCCCGCGGGGCGATGCAGATCGCCGCTTGCTTGGCCGGTCTCGCCATCGATGCTTGCGGCACGGCGGTGGCTCATGCCTTGGGTCATGCCCTGGGAACGTTGTTCGGCGTGCATCACGGCCGGGCGGTGGGCCTCAGCCTCGGCGCCGCCTTACCGGGCAACGCGGTCGCTTGGCCGGCGCGGCACGCGCGGGTGGCCCGTGCCTTCGGTCTTTCCGGAGAGAACGACGAAGCCTTGGCCGCCGCGCTTCCGGGCGCCTACGACGCTTTTCTCAAGCAGGTCGGCGTGGCGCCTTTGAACGAGGCCGACGGCATGCGCGAGCGCGACCTGGAGCGCATCGTCGAGATGACGCAGGAGCCCCAGAACCTGCCGATGCTCAGGCGTAATTGCTATCCCTTGGACGGCGACGCGTTGGGCGGGGTCGTCGGACGCCTGCTGTCGACCGTTTAGCGCTCTTGCGCTCAGGTGAAGGCCTGGATGCCGGTCTGGGCGCGGCCGAGGATCAGCGCATGGATGTCGTGCGTGCCCTCGTAGGTGTTGACGGCCTCGAGATTCATGACATGTCGGATGACATGATACTCGTCGGCGATGCCGTTGCCGCCATGCATATCGCGCGCCTGGCGGGCGATATCGAGGGCCTTGCCGCAGGAGTTGCGCTTGAGCAGTGAGATCGCCTCCGGTGCGGCCTTGCCGGCGTCCATCATGCGGCCGAGACGCAGGCAGGCGGTCAGCCCGAGCGTGATCTCGGTCTGCATGTCGGCCAGCTTCTTCTGGACCAGCTGATTGGCGGCAAGAGGTTTGCCGAACTGCTTGCGGTCGAGCGTGTATTGCCGCGCCGCATGCCAGCAGAACTCGGCCGCGCCGAGCGCGCCCCAGGAGATGCCGTAGCGGGCCTTGTTGAGGCAGCCGAAGGGGCCTTTCAGGCCCTTGACATTCGGGAGCAGGTTGTCCTCCGGCACGAAGACGTCGTCCATGACGATCTCGCCGGTGATCGAAGCGCGCAGCGAAAATTTGCCCTCGATCTTAGGGGTCGTGAGACCCTCCATGCCGCGTTCCAGGATAAACCCGCGGATGATGCCCTCGTCGTCCTTGGCCCAGACCACCATGACATCGGCGATGGGAGAATTGGTGATCCACATCTTCGCACCTTTGAGGCGCCAACCACCCTCGACCCGCGCCGCCCGGCTCTTCATGCCGCCGGGGTCGGAGCCGTGGTCGGGCTCGGTCAGGCCGAAGCAGCCGACGGTCTCGCCCCGCGCCAGGGCAGGCAGGTATTTGCGCCGCTGCGCCTCGCTGCCATAGGCATGGATCGGGTGCATGACCAAGCTCGATTGCACCGACATGGCCGAGCGATAGCCGCTGTCGACCCGCTCGATCTCGCGCGCCACCAGGCCGTAGCAGACGTAGCTGACGTTCGCGCCGCCATAGGTCTCGGGCAAGGTCGGGCCGAGCAGCCCAAGCTCGCCCATCTCGCTGATGATCGCCCGGTCGAATTTCTCATGCCGGTGCGCCTCCAGGACGCGCGGCAACAGCTTATCTTGGCAATAGTCCCGCGCCGCGTCGCGGACCATGCGCTCCTCCTCGCTCAGCTCGTCGTCCAAGAGCAAGGGGTCCTCCCAGGAGAAGGACGGCGATGTGGATTCTTGTCCCGTGTCCGCGAAGTCCGCGGCGCCCGCTTTGTCCGTGAGAGACATGGGGTCGACTCCTCGAGCGGTGCTTGAAGGCCTAGGCGCCTTTGCGCCACGCTTCGGAAAATACACGGCTATCCGTCTAAAGCAATCCCGCAGGGGTGCCCGCAAGACCGGGCTTTAAGAAAAAATTCGCCTTGTTGGGCGAATGATCCGACATGTCCGGCTTGCGCGAGGTCCTGTTCGAGTTCTACCGCGTCGGCGCTTGCGTCAAGGTGAGCGCCGTCGACCCGGTGACCTGTATCGAGGTGCAGATCCTGGGCCCGGCCGCGGCCGGCCGCGAGGCATTGGAAGCCGTGGCCGTGCGAAAGCTCGAGCGGGCTTTGAAGGTCAGGCGGAACGGCGCGTCAGCGCGCTGACCGCACCCGACTCTGGTTTCGCTCAGCCGCCATACTTGGTGGTTCCTTTTTATCGTTCTGCGATATATGGTGTCCGTTCGCCCTCGTGTCCAATCCAGCGCGGACGAAGCACGACCCATGGTCCGAACCTCGATCGCCAATGCATCCGGCCCAGCCTTTGCGCACCAACGGCTAGATGACAAAAAGTCTGGTGACATATTGATTTGTCATGGTCGCCCCGCTATTAGCATCGCCGCACTTCGGCGTGTGGGCGCCGACTAGGCGATGGTGGAACTTTCAAAGCGGGACGGGGCACTGCAATGACGAACGAATTCTTCACCGCGAGACTGGGTGAGACGGACCCGGAACTTGCCGCGGCGATCAACGACGAGCTGAAACGCCAGCAGAATCAAATCGAGCTGATCGCCTCGGAGAATATCGTCTCCCTGGCCGCGATGGAGGCCCAGGGCTCGGTCCTGACCAACAAGTATGCCGAGGGCTATCCGGGCCGGCGCTACTATGGCGGTTGCGAGTACGTCGATGTCGTGGAGCAACTGGCGATCGAGCGGGCGAA
>JBFELD010000356.1:0-3241 GCA_041552375.1 Kiloniellaceae bacterium
CGCTCTCGCAGATATAGGGGTCTCGACCGTCACCTTCATCGAAGGTGATCGCACGCAGGTAGCCGATGGCGAGATATTGGTCCGGGCCGAAACGGCCGAGCTCCTTGGTCGCGCGCACCTCGCAGGTCTCGCTCAGCACCGGATAACGATAGGCGCAGGTCTCCACCGGCCGTGCCGGGCAGCGGCCAGTCAAGCCATCGGCGGATTGCAGGGGTCCGTCCTCAACGAATGTCCCCACCTCCTCCCAGGGCTGGGCCTGGGCGGCCACGTTACCGGCGTTCGAAAGTATCACCGCGAGCAGCAAGCCGATCCCCGCGCGCGGTTGGCAAAGCCAAACCATGACACACCTCAATCCAGCACAGACGATCTTGGCGTGGCATTGTGGTCATTTACGGGCAGTGGGCGTTGGTGGTCCGGGTCTCGTCGGTCAGCTCACCTTCGTAATTCGGTCGCCGGCCGTCACGCGCCCGTCGCGCACCACCCGCGCATAGATGCCGCGCAGGCGAAGGGCTTTTCCCTTCGGCCCGTTGACGAAGACGACGGCGGCGCGGCCATAACGCTCGACGAAGCTGGCGCATCCAGTGTGCGGAACGTCGGTGATTTCGATGACCGCGTCGCCGATCCGCAGCCGTTGGCCGGGCGGCAGGTTCTCGGGGCGGAGATCGAAGTCCACGAAGAGGTTGTCGCCGGCCAGCGCCCAGCGGTCCCGGTCCCCGGCGATGAGCGCGATGCAACGCGCGTTCATGATGCAGATCTGAACGTCGGGATGGGGCCTGCCGTCCTCGGTCGATTTCCAGCAACCCTTGGCCCAGTGATCGCCTAGTGTTCCGTCCTGTAGACTGAGCTCACAGCTTTGGAGCTCTTGGCGCTGGCCCTTTTCAGGCCGAATGACGATCGCTTCCAGCACGCCATCATCCTGGGGCGAGGCGAGAATGTGGGACAAGCCGGCCTGCAGCTCCTCTTTCGTGGTATGGCGCGTCATAAAATCCTCCTACGGTTCGCGGCCAGCCTCCTCGTTTCGCCGGCCCATTTCAAGAGGTAAGACACATCACCCCGACGCCTTCACCCCTTTTCCGCCCTCGAACCGCAGCCTATGATTGTGAGTGGCCAGATCTTCCCTTGCTTGTAAGCCTCGACGATGTAGAGGACCGATCATGTCGGACGTCATCGCCCAACTCCGCGAGGAGCACCGCAACATAGCCAAGGTCCTGCGGGCGTTGGAGTATCAGCTCGCAATCTTCGATAGAGGCGAGCAACCGGACTACGACGTGCTTGCGGCCATCGCGGACTATTTCGTGAGCTTTCCCGACCGCTGTCACCACCCCAAGGAAGACATGGTCTATAGCAGGATGCGCGGCAGAGACGCGATCTTGGCCGGGGCGATGACCGCCCTCGATGCCGAGCATGCGAAGATCTCGGCCTTGGCGCGGCACTTTCAAGAAGCGGTGCACAACGTCATGCAAGAGGTCGAGGTCTCTCGCGGCGCTTTCGACGAGGTGGCCCGGCACTTTCTTGAGGAACAGCGCCACCACATGCGCATGGAAGAGGAGCACTTCTTCCCGCTGGCGCTCAAGGTTTTATCCGAGGATGATTGGAAAGGGATCGAGGCGGCTATCACCGCGGACCAGGACCCCGTGTTTCGTGACGCGAGCGCCGAACATTTCGCCGCCCTGCGTGACAACATCTTCAAGTGGGAGAGCGAAGACGAGGCGATGGAGGAAAGCTTCCGCCTGGACGACGGCGACCCGATCTAGGCTGGGGCTGCTGTCGTGACCGGACTTGCCAATCGCTTGACCACGACCCTGACGCGGCGGTTCTGCTTGATAGGAGCCGGCATGGGGTTGGCGACCTTATGGGGGCACGATAGGCTCTGGGCCCTAAGTGGAGACGCACGTATGTTCGGTACCGTTAGGCTTCCTCCTCCGAAAGTTGGCACGACATTGTCCTTGGAACAGGCGCTCGCCCGGCGTCGGTCCGTGCGTGACTTTAGGAAAGACCCGCTTACGCTGGAACAGCTCTCACAGGTGCTGTGGGCCGCTCAAGGGTCGAGCGATGCTGCCGGCCATCGCACCGCCCCGTCGGCCGGTGCGCTTTATCCCCTCGAGCTTTACGCTCTAGTTGGCGATGTGATCGGGTTGGAGCCTGGTGTCTACAAGTTTCGCGCGGCCGAGCACGACCTGGTTCACACCGGAGACGGAGACCGGCGTGCCGAGGCTGCCGGGATCGCCCTCGGGCAGTCCTGGATCGCGGCCTCTGCGGCGATCCTCGTCGTTGCCGCCGTCTTCGCGCGAACCACCGTCAAATATGGCCGGCGCGGCGAGCGCTACGTGCACATGGAGGCGGGTCACGCAGCCCAGAACGTCTACCTCCAGGCGACCGCCCTGGACCTGGGCGTCACCGTTGTCGGCGCTTTCGATGACGAGCGGCTTCACGCCTTGGTCGGTATGGACCCGGATGAAGCGCCTCTCTCGCTGTTGCCTTTGGGAATAGCGCCCTAGTCCGGCAGTCCCGCCTCGCGCAGGCTTTCGACCAACCGCTCCAAGACCTCGGGCTCCTTATAGGGTTGCGTGCGGGCATAGTCGGCGAGACGAAACCCCGGATCCATCGCGACGATATCTTCGGCCACCCGCTTCGCCTCGTCGCGCTGGCCCGCAAGGCTGTAGTCACTACACAAGATGATCCGGCCGTCGGTGGTTCGGGGATCGAGGCGTACCGATTCCCGCGCCGCCGGGATCGACTTATCAAGCGCGCCCGCATCCCGGTAGGCGCCGGCGAGAACGTTGATCAACCAGGTGGGGTAGGTGCGCTCGAGGTTGATCGCCTCGGTCGCGAGTTTGACCGCTGTCGTGGCGTCACCGCAATAGGTCGAGACCAGGGCGAGCTGGCCATGCGACAGCGGGCAGCTCGCACGATAGGCGACCCCTTTGCGGCAGCTCTCGATCGCCTCCTCGTGGCGACCCGCGAGAAGCAAGGCATGGCCCAACACGCCATAGCCGAGACCGTCGTTGTCCTCGTACTCGACCGCCTTCTTCGCCCAGATCATCGCCTGCTCCATAGAGTCGCCGGGGTCGGTCCAGCCGAAGAAAGCGTCCAACCAATGGGTGACAGAGACATTGCTCGGGCCGTTCACGATGTCCGGCTGGACGCGGGTGAGTTCCTCGAAATAGCGGCGCGCCGAGGCGTTCGCTTCCTTCGTGCCCTTATAGAGGTCGCTCAAGCCGCGATAGAAACATTCCCGAGC
>JBFELD010000357.1:0-3239 GCA_041552375.1 Kiloniellaceae bacterium
AATCTCGCGCTTTGTCGCCACGCGCCGCTCGAGACGCACGAGCCGGGCCCGCATATCCCCAATCCGCCCTTTCAAGGCCTCGACCAGGGACAGATCCTCCAACTGTGAGCGCAGCAGGGCGGCCAGCATCTCGGGTAGATTTGTCAGGCCCTCCAGGGTATCTTGCAGATCGTCATCGTCGGCTTCGGGAAAGGCTTCCCGCAGCCGCTCGCGCAACATCAGGTGGGTCGACACTTCATGGTCAAGGAAATGACGGTGGGCTAGGCGGCCCCCAAGCCTAAGTCACCGGACTCGGGATAAAAACGGGCATCGTCGGGATTTCCTTTTGATTTGGAGTATCTTTTTCGGAACAGAGTGTCTCACGCTAGCGATTGACCCGATGTCTGTTGGGTAGGTTTATGCTTGGATCCGAGCGGACTATGCTTGACGCGCGCATCGAATTTTGTCGTCTGTGGCGATGGTTGCCAAAATGCAATGCGAAATTTTTAAGGAACCTCAACTTATGCCGCAAGCGCCACGAGAGGAACGCGATCCGCAGCATATCGCCAAGAGCCTCAATGCTGTGCATCACGCCATAGAGACCGCCGCGCGTGATGCGGGGCGAGATCCTGGCGACATCACTTTGGTCGCCATCTCCAAGACCCATCCGAGCGATCGAATTCGCGAAGTGATCGCCGCGGGGCATCGCGTCTTCGGAGAAAACCGGGTTCAGGAGGCGGAAAGCAAATATCCAGCGTTGAAGGCCGAGCATCCCGACCTGCGGCTCCACCTCGTCGGACCACTGCAGAGCAACAAGGTGAAGACGGCGGTCCAGCTTTTCGATGTCATCGAGACCGTCGATCGGCCCAAGCTGGCGCGTCGGTTGGCCAGCGAGATGGTAAGTACGGGACGCCGGCCGACCTGCTACATCCAGGTCAACACCGGAGAGGAACCACAGAAGGCCGGTGTCCCACCGCAAGAGGCCGATGCTCTCGTCGCCTTGGCGCGCGATGAGCTGGGCTTGCCGGTGGAAGGTCTGATGTGCATACCGCCGTTCGACGAAGCACCGTCTCTCCACTTCGCGCTACTGGCAGACATTGCCCGGCGCAACGGGCTTGCTCATCTGTCCATGGGAATGAGCGGCGATTATGAGCAGGCCATACGTTTCGGCGCGACGCACGTCCGTGTCGGAACGGCAATCTTCGGTGCGCGCCAGCCTCGTGGTGACGCCGACTAACCCCCCTGTCCGGCCGCGCGCCGGCGCTCGGCCATCGTCTCGTACTTCTGCAGCGCTTCCAGCATGCGGTCTGCCACCATGGATTCGTCCGGTGCCGCAGTGGTGGCGGGCACCGCTGATCCCTGAAATGAGGGTTGGTGGCCCGCCAAGCCCGACAAGTCCGGCCCGAGTGCCGCGCTGTCCGGGGCGGTGGATCCGATGGGTGCGGCGGGCTTAGCGGCCCGTGCCGGTAACGCATAGAAACGCGCCGGTGCGACCGGAGCGCTGCGCGTGATCGTATCAGTGCCGGCGGGCGCGCTCTCGTGCATCCCGACACCCGCGGCCCCGAGGTCCGAGAGGAAGGCCTGCAAGGCCGCCGTGCCGCTGAGGGGCGCGTTGGCCGTGGTGGTGTCGCCTTTCGGCTCGAGGCGAGCGTTCGGCCTATCTGTCGTCGGTGTGTCGGCCGGCGGAGGGAAGATGGCAGCTGGTGGCCGATTGACCGCAACCGCCGCAGGGTCGTCGATGGGCGGTTTCGCGCTCGCCGTCGCGGGGCTGTCGAGGTCGCCTTCCGTGCCACCGTTGAAGAAAGCAAAGAAGTTTCCGCCGACGTCGCGGCCCGAGGCCTCTTCGACGATCCCGTTGACGATCCCGTTGACGAAACCGACAGGTCCGGCGAAGAGGAGGCCGCCCAATGTGCGCATGGGGGCGGAGATTTCATCGCCGGTGATCTCGCGGTAGAGGGTGGAGACTACCGGGATGTGCTGCAAGGGGTTCACCAGGTCGAGAAAATCCCAAAAGGATAGCTCGCGCTCGTCCTGCATGGCCGCGCTCGCCTCATCCGACAGGGCGGCGGAAGCAGGCTGCGCCGGTTGGCCGATACGCGGGTGGGCAAACTCCCCCGCTGAAACTTCGTAGGACATGGCTTCTCCCTGGTCCATGAGGACGCAAGGGTCGTGCCAGTTGTGGTGTTACCCTAAGCGCTTGAAAACGCGCCATCGGCGTGTAGCGGAGGGGTGACCGGGTAGGCAGAATTTACCCGGCGGCAGGTGCTGCCTCAAAAAATATGCCCAAAACGGCGCGCCTTGGTTGCCAGATAGAAGTCGTTATGGCTGTTCGAGGGAAAGCTATGAGGCACCCTCTCGACAACCTCGACATCGAATCGCTTCAGGCCGGCGACCTTCTCCGGGTTGTTGGTGAGAAGCCGGATTCGGGCATAGCCGAGCTGCCGCAACATCTCGGCGGCGGGAAGATAGATCCGTTCGTCGGCGTCGAACCCGAGGGTCTCGTTCGCTTCGGCCGTATCCGCGCCCTGATCTTGTAATGCGTAGGCACGCAACTTGTTGACCAGGCCGATCCCCCGTCCCTCTTGGGTCAAATATAGAATGACACCGGCACCGATCTTTCCGATCGTCTCGATGGCGCCGCGTAGTTGGTCGCCGCAATCACATCTTAGAGAGCTCAGCAAATCACCGGTGAAACACTCCGAATGAAGCCGCACGAGAACTGGCGCGTCGGCGTCGGGATTGCCGATGATCAAGGCCATGTGCTCTGAGCCGCCGTCCTCCGGACGAAATGCGATCACGCGGGTGTCCTCGGCGCCGCGCAAGGGCACCCTGGCCTCGGCGACCTGGTCGAGTGCGCGCGCAGCGATGGTACGATAAGTTTGAACGTCGGCGCGGGTAAGGATCGGGATCTCTTGCTCACGGGCCCAGCGAATGGGGTCGACGTTTTGCGTCACGCCCAAGGGCGCCAGAACGGCGGCGGGCAGGAGGCGTGCCAGCTTGGCGAGATCGATCGCGCTGGCCGATAAGGCGGGCGGCGTCTCGACCAGCCGGCGCCGTCGGAGCGTCTGCCCACTAGCGGCGGTCGGATCGGCAAGCTCGGCCACCCGCCGCGCGCTGCGCCCCGAGAGTTCCAGGGCAACCACCGCGCCCTCCAAGGCATCGGCCGGCTCGAGCCCCAAAGCCGCCGCCCTTTGTCCGGTAAGAAGCAACAGAGGCTCGCTTCCGGCTAGACGCTCCAGGCCGGTGAGGCCCGAATCGCT
>JBFELD010000358.1:0-3236 GCA_041552375.1 Kiloniellaceae bacterium
GCGGCGCGAGGTGGGCATCCCACCTGGGTCGAGAGGCAGAACGTGTGGCGCGCGGCGTCGGGGATGTAAACGGTCTCGACCTGTTGGCCGTCGCTAAAGGCGAGCAGCCACTTGCGCGTGCCGTCCCTTGAAATCTGGGCGCTGACGACCCGCGGGCGCGTGACGGTGTGGCTGCCGGTGAGCCGGGCGCGAAAATCCTTCGCCAGGTCGGTCATGGCCGCGAAGTCGGTGGCGCCGCGGTTGTAGACCCAACGCCAAAGTTGCCGGCCACGGAAGGGCTTCTCGCCGATGGCCGTCATCTCGGCCTCCATCTCCGTGCGGGAGAGGCCGATCAGATCGCGTTTGTCACCAGCGCGTGGCGCCGGCGGAGCGAAGGCTTGGGCATGCGGGCTCATGAGCCAAGGACATAATGCCTAACGCGCCGACCCGCAAGCCGGGGCTATTTCGGGCAGGCCTTGCCGATCGCCCCATGTGCCTTGGTCACGCCGGTCAGCGAATAGGTATCCGTGGTCGCGGTGCCGCGGCCCGATGTGCCTTTCACCACCATGTTCGCGCCCTTGATCATGGCTTGAATGATGGCGCGGTCGGTCTGGCCGTCGGCGGCGAACGCGCCGTCCGCATCGGTGAAGAGGGACCACTTGCGGTCCCCGACGCGCAGCTCGACGGTGCTGTCTTTCTTGTAGGTATAGCCGGCCACGATGCTGATCTCGTCGCGCGTGCCCTCACCCGGCCGGTGCGTCACGATGGCGAAGATGTCGCCCCGTTGGGTGTATTTGCCTTCATCCTTCTTCGGATTGCTCGCCATGTAGCAGATCGGCTGACCGTTCTCATAGTAGCGAAAGGCGCTCCAGTCGCCATAATCGCCGATACGCTCCGTCCCCTGTGCCAGGGCGGCACCGGCGCTCAAGGACAAGACCAGCAGCGGAACAAGACCAAGACTATGCGATCGAACGACACGGCGTGGCATGGCGATCCTCTTTTCAAAACGGCGATGACAAAGTGAGGTCGATTCTCTCGATGATAGACACGCAAACCAAGGCGATTTTTTGACCGTGGCGGCGATCGTCACCACGGTCCATCCCCCGGCTACCCTCTTCTCCTACAACAATTCGACGGAAAACGGAATCCCCCTAGCTCGCGGGAATTGTCTTATGTCTCTCCCGCCCTGTTCGCCGTGCGTCGCGACGGCCCATGAACGTGCTCGGGCACCGGCTCGGCGGCGGCTCGCGGGTTGACCGGCCGGCGGGCGAAGCGGCCGAGCGTGATCAGGCGGTCGTACATGACGATCGCACCGGCGACACCGACATTGACGCAAAAGCGGGTTGGGATCTGCACCAGGTGATCGCACCGCGCCACGATCTCGGGCGAGAGGCTGCCGCGCTCCGGCCCCAGGATGTAGGCCGCCGTCAGGGGATGACGGAAGCTGGGCAGCGCCTCGGCCCCCTCGACCAGCTCGACCCCGACCAAGGCACAGCGCGCCGGCAGAACCAGCTCTTCGATCGAGCGATGGTGATAGACCGGCAGGTGTCCGGCGGCATCCGACGTATCGGACAGCGCCGCGGCCCGTGTCTCGAAGGTCGGCTGAATAGTGAAAAAAAAGCTGGCCCCGAAGGCATGTGCCGAGCGCAGCAGGTTCCCCAAGTTCATGGGCTTACTGATCCCCTCCGCGCCAATGGCGAAATAGCCGCGCATGCCGGTCTTCTCCATGCCTCGGACCTTGCCTCACGGCGCGTTCGGGAGCAAGGTTCCCGCGCGCCCTGCACCGCGCCTCTACCGATGGTGAAAGACGGAACGACGCATGCCCAACGAAGACGCCGCGAGCCCCATTCCGGCCGATAACCCGGTCGTCGTCGAGGTGACCCGCGGCGACATGGTGGAGAGCCGGCACCGCGCCGCCTATGCCGTTTGCGACGGTGAAGGCAGGGTGATCCTTTCCGGTGGCGACACTCAATGTCCGGTCTACGCGCGCTCGGCCTTGAAGCCGGTTCAGGCCATCGCTCTGGTCGAGACCGGCGCCGCCGAGGCCTTTGCCCTGGGTGACGGCGAGATCGCGCTGGCCTGTGCCAGCCACGCCGGCGAGCCTCGGCATGTGGAGACCGTGGCCGCCTGGCTGGCGCGACTGGGACTGAGCGAATCCGATCTGGAATGCGGCCCGCAGTTGCCCACGCACGAAGCCTCGGCCGAGCACCTCCTCCGCGCCGGGGACAAGCCCAATCAGCTTCACAACAACTGCTCGGGGAAGCATGCCGGATTTCTCACGGTGGCCAGGCATCTCGGTTGGGAGCCCAAGGACTACATCCGTCTCGAGCATCCGGTGCAGCAGCGCTTGCTGGGCATCCTCGAGAGCATGACGGGGCTCGACCTCTCCGACGCGGCAAAGGGCATCGACGGCTGCGGCATCCCGGTGATCGGCGTTCCCCTCGGCAACCTGGCGCTTGCCATGGCCCGCTTTGCCGACCCTTACGACCAGCCCGAGGGCAGACAGACGGCCGTTCGCCGGATCGCCCAAGCGATGGCGGCCGAGCCCTTCATGGTCGCCGGCAGCGGACGTTTCTGCACCGAGGTCATGCAGGCAACGGCCGGCCGGGCCCTGGTGAAGACCGGCGCCGAGGGCGTCTACTGCGGCGCCTTGCCGGCCGAAGGTCTGGGCATCGCCCTCAAGGTGGACGATGGGGCGACACGCGCCGCCGAAAATCTGATGGCCAGGCTCCTCTCTCGCCTGGGCGTTCTCGACGAGGCCACCCTGGCTCGATTGAGCGCGCGGCTGGAAAGACCCCTGTTCAATCGCGCCGGACGCAAGGTCGGCGTCGTGCGGCGGGCCACCGAGAACCCCTTCTAGGGAGGAAGCTGCCCGTGCGTGCCGTGATCTGTGATGCGTGGGGTGAGCCGGAAAGCCTAAGGGTCGAAGAGCGCGACAGCCTCTCGCCCGGGCCCGGCGAGGTTGCGATCGCGGTCAGGGCCGCCGGTGTCAATTTCGCCGACACCTTGATGATCGCAGGCAAGTACCAGGAAAAGCCGCCCTTTCCCTTCACTCCGGGTTTGGAGGGCGCCGGGCGCGTCTTGGCGGTCGGCACCGGTGTCGAGGGGCTCGCCGTCGGTGACCGGGTGATGGCGCTCTGCGATCATGGCGCCTTCGCCGAGGAAATGATCGCCCGTGCGAGCGATGTCTTTCCCGTCCCGGCAACGATGGACTGGACCCTGGCCGCCGGCTTTCCCATCACCTACGGCACGGCGCA
>JBFELD010000359.1:0-3235 GCA_041552375.1 Kiloniellaceae bacterium
GGACCGAGGGACCGGGGTCGCGGGAGAGCCGGCGTAGGACATCATCGATCCCCCCGCCGTCGCTGGCTTCTTCGAGCGCAGCCATCAGCGCCGCGGTATCCGCGCGCTCCACATAGTGGCTCGCCAGCCCGGCATAGAGACAATCGGCCGCCTTGAGGCGCCAACCGGTGAGCCCAAGAAACATCCCGAGACGTCCGGGCAGCCGCGGCAGGACATAGGTGGCGCCGACGTCGGGGTAGAGACCGATGCCCGTCTCGGGCATGGCGAAGAGGGTGTGCTCCGTGACCACGCGGTGACTACCGTGAACCGACAGGCCGACCCCGCCGCCCATGACGATACCGTCCATGATCGCGATATAGGGCTTGGGAAAGCGCCGGATGCGCCGGTTTAGCCGGTACTCGCCAGCGAAGAAGGCCTCGCCGAAAGCATTGCGGCCATCAGCGCGGCCTTCATAGATGTGCAGAATGTCACCGCCGGCGCAAAAGGCTCTCTCGCCGGCCCCACTTATGACCACTGCCGCCACCTCCTCCGACCCCGCCCAACGCGCCAATGTCGGATCGATCTCGCCAATCATTTCCAGCGTCAGCGCGTTCAGCGCTTTCGGCCTGTTGAGCGTTACCAGGCCCAGGCGACCTCGCGTCTCGAGCAAAACTTCCTTTTCTGACATCACCGCAAAATCCGCCAATACCCTATTGATTCAAAACTCATTTCTTCCTTCCTTCAGAAGGCGTCTGGCGATGATGACCCGCATGATCTCGTTGGTGCCTTCGAGGATCTGATGGACCCGCAAGTCGCGGACATGGCGCTCCAAGGGGTAGTCCTTCAGGTAGCCATAGCCACCGTGGAGCTGAAGCGCCTCATTACACACCCCAAAGCCGATGTCGGTCGCAAAACGCTTGGCCATCGCGCAATAGAGGGTAAGGTCCGGATCGGCACTATCCAGCTTTGCCGCGGCGCGGTAGACCATGAGCCGTGCCGCGTCGATCTCCGTCGCCATGTCGGCAAGGCGGAACTGCAGGGCCTGAAACTCGGCCAGCGTCTGGCCGAATTGCTTGCGCACCTGCAGGTGCTCGATCGCCAACTCCTGCGCCGTGCGGGCACCACCCAGCGAGCAAGCGGCGATGTTGATGCGCCCGCCGTCCAACCCCTTCATGGCGAAGGTGAACCCCTCCCCTTCCTTGCCCAGGCGGTTGGCTACCGGCACGCGCGCGTCCTCGAAGATCAGCATCGCCGTGGGCTGGCTGTTCCAGCCCATCTTGCGCTCCTGCTTGCCGAAGGAGAGCCCCGGCGTGTCACCCGGCACCACCAGCGTCGAGATGCCCTTGGGCCCCTCGCCACCGGTGCGCAGCATGACCAGGTAGAGATCGCTGCGCCCACCGCCGGAGACGAAGGCCTTGGTGCCTTTGACGACGTAATGATCGCCATCGCGCACAGCCGTGCTGCGCAGCGCAGCCGCATCCGATCCCGAGCCCGGCTCGGTCAGGCTGTAGCTGGCGAAGTGCTCCATGGTCAGCAACTTCGGCAAAAAGGCGCGGCGCTGCTCGTCGCTGCCGAAGCGGTCGATCATCCAGGCGACCATGTTGTGAATGGAAAGATAAGCCGCGGTCGACGGACAGGCGGCGGCCAGCTCCTCGAAAACCAGCGCCCCATCCAGTCGGGTCAGCCCCGACCCTCCGATGTCCTCGGCCACATAGAGGCCGGCCAGTCCCAACGCGGCGGCGGCACGCAGCGTCTCTTCGGGAAAGATCTTTTTCTCATCCCACTCGGCCGCGTGAGGGGCCATCTCGTTCTGGGCGAAATCGCGCGCCATGTCGCGGATCGCGCGCTGCTCTTCCGAAAGTTCAAAGTTCATGATGGGGCTCGCTTGGCACTCACTCGATCGCGCCGGGATAATAAGCCCATACCGTCACCTGTCAACGCGGGGGCTTGGACGCTTGACAGCGCGCGCCGGGAGCGCTTCAGTGCCGATGTAGCGCCGATTTCATCCGCTTGCGGGCGCGCGATAAATGCGGCTAAGCCGAGAGGAAACCGCCCCGGGGCCTCTGGTGCGGTTTTATCATCTCATACCTGCCGCGACGATGGGACGAGCGAACCTGAAAGGGGATCTCATGGCGGCAGAGCACAAGCACCCGGAAACACAAGCACTGCACGCGGGTTACCGGGCCGATCCGCAGACCGGCGCCGTCGCGGTGCCGATCTATCAGACCACCTCCTATCAGTTCGAGAGTACCGAGCATGCGGAGGATCTCTTCGCCCTGAAGGAACTGGGCAACATCTATAGCCGCATCATGAACCCGACCTGCGACGTGCTGGAACGGCGTATGGCGGCGCTGGAGGGTGGCGTCGCGGCGCTCGCGCTCTCGTCGGGCCAGGCGGCCTCGGCTCTCGCCATACAGAACATCGCTCAGGCCGGCGACAACATCGTCAGCTCGACCGACCTCTATGGCGGCACCTGGAACCTTTTTGCCAACACTTTCAAGAATATGGGCATAGAGGTTCGCTTTGTAGATCCGCATGACCCGGATCACTTCGCCCGCGCCACCGATGGGCGCACCCGCGCCTACTACGCCGAGACGCTGCCCAATCCCAAGCTCGCGCCCTTCCCCATCGCCGAGGTGGCGGACCTGGCACGGGTGGTGGGCATTCCGCTGATCGTCGACAATACCGCCGCCCCGGTGATCTGCCGCCCGCTCGACCACGGCGCCAACATCGTCGTCTACTCGACCACCAAGTACATTGGTGGCCACGGCACCTCCATCGGCGGCCTGATCATCGACGGCGGCACCTTCGACTGGAAAAAGCACAGTGAGCGCTTTCCCCTGCTGAACACGCCCGATCCCAGCTATCACGGCGCCATCTGGACCGAGGCTGCGGCCCCTCTGGGCCCGATCGCCTATATCCTCAAAGCGCGCGTCACCCTTCAGCGCGACCTCGGCTATTCGATGAGCCCTTTCAACGCCTTTTTGTTCCTGCAAGGTCTGGAGACCCTGCCGCTGCGCATGGAGCGTCACTGCGCCAACGCCGCGGCGGTGGCCAACCACCTGGCCCGTCACCCGGCGGTCGAGCAGGTGATCTATCCCAGCACTCTGACCGGCGCTGCGAAGGACCGGGCGGAGAAATACCTACAAGGCGGCATGGGCGGCCTGGTCGGATTCGAGCTGAAAGGCGGCAAGGAGGCGGGGCGGTGCTTCATCGACGCCCTGCAGCTCTTCTATCACGTCGCCAATATCGGCGA
>JBFELD010000360.1:0-3227 GCA_041552375.1 Kiloniellaceae bacterium
AGACACGGCTCGCCGCGACCGGTGCCTTCGTGACGGGGCCAAGCGTCACTCTGGCGGACTATTCGCTGGCCACCTTCGAGGCTTACTGGCGCGCGGCAAGGCTGCCGCTGGAGCCCTATCCCGCGATGCGGGCCTGGGGCGAGCGGCTGGGCGAACTGGAGGCTTGGCGCAAGAGCGCCCCGCCGCGCGCCCAAGACAGCGCAACCCAAGACAGCGCAACCCAAGACAGCGCCGCCTGAGGCGGCGCCGTCTCTTCGCCGCTCAGCGGTTCTGGCGGTTCTCGACCAGGTCGTCCACCACCGAGGGGTCGGCCAGGGTCGAGGTATCACCGAGATTGCTGAAATCGTTCTCGGCGATCTTACGCAGGATGCGGCGCATGATCTTGCCCGAGCGGGTCTTCGGCAAACCCGGCGCCCATTGCAACCAGTCGGGAGAGGCGATGGGTCCGATCTCCTTGCGCACCCACTGGACCAGCTCTTTTTTCAGCTCCTCGCTCGGCGTCTCGCCGACGTTCAGGGTGACGTAGGCGTAGATGCCCTGTCCCTTGATGTCGTGCGGAGCGCCGACGACGGCGGCCTCGGCGACTTGATGATGGGCAACCAGCGCCGATTCGACCTCTGCCGTGCCCATGCGGTGGCCGGAGACATTGATCACGTCGTCGACCCGGCCGGTGATCCAGTAATAGCCGTCCTCGTCGCGCCGGCAACCGTCACCGGTGAAATAACGGCCGGGATAGGTCGAGAAGTAGGTCTGCACGAACCGCTCATGATCGCCATAGACGGTGCGCATCTGGCCGGGCCAGGAATCGGTGATGCAGAGATTGCCTTCTGCGGCCCCCTCCAATGGGTTGCCGTCTCCATCGACGAGCAACGGCTGGACGCCGAAGAAAGGCCGTGTCGCCGAGCCGGGCTTCAAGGGTGTCGCCCCCGGCAAGGGGGTGATGAGAATGCCGCCGGTCTCGGTCTGCCACCAGGTATCGACGATGGGGCAGCGCTTGTCGCCCACGACCTCGTGGTACCACATCCAGGCCTCGGGGTTGATCGGCTCGCCGACCGTGCCGAGAAGCCTGAGCGAGCCGCGGTCGGTCGCCTTGACCGGGTCCTCGCCCTCGCGCATCAGCGCACGGATGGCGGTCGGCGCGGTATAGAAGATGTTGACCTTGTGCGTGTCGCAAACCCGCCAGAAGCGCGAGGCGTCCGGGTAGTTCGGCACTCCCTCGAACATCAGAGTCGTGGCGCCGTTGGCCATCGGTCCATAGACGATGTAGCTGTGCCCGGTGACCCAGCCGACATCGGCGGTGCACCAGTAGATATCGCCGTCGTGGTAGTCGAAGACGTACTGGTGGGTCATGGACGCAAAGACCAGGTAGCCGCCGGTCGTATGCAAAACACCCTTGGGCTGGCCGGTGGAGCCTGAGGTATAGAGGATGAACAGCGGGTCCTCGGCGCCCATCTCCTCGGCCGGGCAGTCTTCGGAGGCCGCACCCACGGCCTCGTGGTACCAGACGTCACGCCCTTCGGTCCAAGCAACGTCGCCGCCGGTACGCTTGACCACGAGCGCGTGGCGCACGTCTGGACAGGACTCGAGCGCCTTATCCGTGTTGACCTTCAAGGGGATCTTGCGCCCACCGCGAATGCCCTCGTCGGCGGTGATCACGAAATCGGATTTGCAATCGAGAATACGGCCGGCAAGCGAATCGGGTGAAAAGCCGCCGAAGACGATGGAATGAACGGCGCCAATGCGCGCGCAGGCGAGCATGGCATAGGCCGCCTCGGGGACCATCGGCATGTAGATCGTCACGCGGTCGCCCTTGCCGACGCCCAACGATTTCATCGCGTTGGCGAGCTTGCAGACCTCGGCGTGGGCCTCGCCATAGGTGATCTTCTTGTCGTCGTTCGGGTCGTCGCCTTCCCAAATGATCGCGACCTGGTCCTTGCGCTCGGGCAGGTGCCGGTCGAGACAGTTGTAGGCAACGTTGGTCGTGCCGTCGTGGAACCAGCGAATATGAACGTCGCCGGGGCCAAAGCTGACGTCTTTGACCTGGCTGTAGGGCTTGAACCAATGGATGCGCTTACCCTGCTCGCCCCAAAAGGCTTCCGGATCGGAAACCGATTGCTCATAGAGCTTGAAATAGGTTTGCTCGTCGCACCAAGACTTCGCGGCGAGCCCCTCTGGAACCGGAAAGACGTGGGCTTCCGTCATGGATCTCTCCCTCCCTTTATATGGTTGGCCCTTTAAATGGTTGGGGGTCTCATGCGCCCTTGGGCGCTTCCCCCCGCCCCGTGCCCATGGCTTGAGCGATTATTTACACTTCCCGGGTCGATGACAAGCACCCCCGGCCGGCGGTTCGTCGACAGCTACGCTCATAAGCCTCACCCGACCGGCTTCATCGCAGTCGATCTCCACGCGCTCGAGCGCCTGGCCGACGCAGGGCCCGTCCAGGCAATGGCCGTCCTCGATGCGGAAAAGCGCACCATGGGTCGAGCAGACGATGAAGCGACCGTCGTCGGACAAGAATTGATCGTCCCGCATCTCCAAAGGCGAGCCGATGTGGGGGCAGCTGTTCTTATACCCATAAAGGTTGGAGCCCCGACGCAAGATGAAAAACGCGAGAACCTCGGCTCCCTGTCGCAGATAAAATCCCTTCGCCCCGCCGTCGGCGATCTCTTGGAGGCGGCAGAGAACAGTTGGCTTGGCGGGGCCGCGCGGCTGGCTCAGGGCTCGGTCTCTCCCATCTCGCAGATGAGCCGCCACTGCTCGCCACTGACCGGCAGGACAGATAGACGCGACTGGCGGATCAGCGGCAGATCGGCCAAACGCGGCTCGGCCTTGATCTCGGCCAGGCTGACCGGGCGGCCCATGGGCCTTAGCGCCTTGACGTCGACCATGCCGAAACGCCCCTTGGGATCGCTGGGGTCGGGATAGTAAAGGCGCACCACCTCGACGATGCCGACGACGCTTTTCTCGGAGACCGAATGATAGAAGAAGCACTGGTCGCCCAGCTTCATGGCCTTCATGTTGTTGGCCGCCTGGTGGTTGCGCACGCCATCCCATTCGGCGACACCGTCGCGTACCTGGTCCTCCCAGGACCAAGCGCCCGGCTCGCTCTTCATCAACCAATAAGCCATGCCGTCCCTCGCGCCTTAGTCGATTTACAGCCTCGATGCTTTGCCACTATGCTCTTTACTCGATCGTGCCCGCCCTGAAAACACCCGCTGGCTTTCGGA
>JBFELD010000361.1:0-3225 GCA_041552375.1 Kiloniellaceae bacterium
CACACCGGAAAAGCGCCTGGCGGCGATCGAGAGATTGAGCGCCGCGGGCGTGCCGGTCGGTGTGCTTGTGGCCCCGATCATCCCGGCGCTCAACGACTGGGAGCTCGAGAAGATCCTGGCTGCGGCGTCGGCGAAGGGCGCGCGCAGCGCCGGCTATGTCCTCTTGCGTCTGCCTTTGGAGATCAAAGAGATCTTCACCGAATGGCTCGAGGCCCACGTCCCCGATCGCAAGACACGCATAGTGAAGCTGGTGCGCGAGACCCGCGGTGGCGCGCTTTACGATCCCACTTGGGGCAAACGCCAGAGCGGCGACGGGGTCTTCGCCAAGCTGCTGGCCGACCGCTTCGCCCTGGCCTGCCGCCGGCTGGAGCTGGGAGAGCGCGATTGGACGCTGCGCCACGACCTGTTCCGAGCGCCGTCGGCTGAGCCCCGGCAACTCGATCTGTTCCAGGTCCCGCACGAGCCGACACCCTCACAGCGAGAGAGAAAGAGGTACGAATCGTGCTAGTGTGGTGGTTTTGAAGTTCCTATCATGCTAGGGCTGGCACGTTGAGGAACTTCAAAACCATGAACCACACTAGGCACATGGAATTACTAGTGTCCTTATCGAATCAGAAGTTCGTTTGGCGCTTGCCGCAAATGATACGAACTTCTGATTCGGGACACTAGTTTTCCACCATGCACGATCACGGTGCAGACATCACCGGTCTGGCGGTCATCGCGCTCGCCGCGCTGCTCTGCGGCCTGGGCATGCGTCGGCTGAAGCAACCGGTGGTGCTCGGCTATATTATCGCCGGCGCGCTTCTCGGCCCCTCGGGGCTGGGCTTGGCGAGCGACCGGGCCGGCATCCAGCTGCTCGCCGAGATGGGCGTGCTGATGTTGCTTTTTCTCATCGGCATGGAGCTTTCGCTGCAAGGGCTGCGCGCGGTCTGGAAGGTCGCGTTGTTCACCACGCTGTTTCAGATTGCCGCCGGCCTGGGGCTGACCTACCTGCTGAGCTTCTTCCTCGATTGGTCGCTCAGCATGGTGCTGGTGCTGGGCTTCGTGATCGCGCTCTCCTCGACCGCCGTGACCATCAAGATGCTGGAGGAGATCGGCGAGAAGTCGACCCGGGTCGGCGACGTGACGATCGGCGTATTGATCGGCCAGGACCTGGCTGTGGTGCCGATGATGCTCATCATCTCCTCGTTGCGCGGCGACGCGGGCGAGGTCTCGGGTCTCGAGGCTGCGATCAAGGTCGGCCTGTCGGTGGTCTTCCTCGGATTTCTGATCGCTTACCTCAGCCGGCGCGAGGAACTGCGACTGAATTTTCTGCGCGGCATGGCCACCTCGGCCGACTTGATGCCCTTGGCGGGACTGGCTTTGTGTTTCGGCGCGGCGACCGTCTCGGGGCTTCTCGGCCTTTCCGCCGCCTATGGGGCGTTTCTCGCCGGGCTCATCATCGGCAATTCCAAGACCCGGAGCTCGATGATCCGCGTTACCGGGCCGGTGCAGTCTCTCTTGCTGATGGCCTTCTTCCTGTCGATCGGTCTCTTGATCGACTTCCGCTATATCTGGGACAACGTCTGGATCGTCCTGTGCATCGTCGCCTTCGTCGCCATTTTCAAGACGGCGCTCAACATCGGATTGATCCGAGCCTTGGGGGAGAGCTGGCCGACCGCGTTTCAGAGCGGTGTCCTGCTCGCTCAACTGGGCGAGTTCTCCTTCGTGCTGGCCGCGCTCGGCCTGTCGGTCGGGGCCGTCTCCGATACCGACCATCGGCTTTTGGTGTCGGTCACGGTCATCTCCTTGCTGCTCAGCCCGTTGTGGCTGGAGGCCGCCCGACGCTTGCGGCGTGTCGCCCTCTTGCGCGTCACCTCGGCGGGCGAGATCCTGCGGCTGACTGTCGGCGTCGATAAGACCACTTTCAGGAGGACCGCCGCGCCGGCCAGCGACCTCATGGTTCAAATGGCGAGCTCCGCCACCCATTGGGTCGGCGATATCATGCCCAGCCGACAACGCCGCGACCGCGGCCCGCGCTACTGATCCCGGGTGCCCGCAGCCATGCCGGACTTCGCCTTGGAACGCGCCATCGAGGAGAGAGGATTGGCTCCCGTCGCCGGGCTCGACGAAGCCGGCCGAGGCCCCTGGGCCGGCCCTGTGACCGCCGCCGCCGTGGTGCTCGACCGGCATCGCTTGCCGGCCACCTTGAGCGAGGGCCTCGACGATTCAAAGAAGCTCTCGGCGGCACGGCGGGACCAGCTGTTCGAGGTTCTAAGCACGAGCCCAGCCGTTCACCACGCTCTCGGTTGGGCGAGCGTCACCGAGATCGACCGGCTGAATATCCTGGCGGCGAGCCTGCTGGCCATGCGTCGAGCCCTGGCGGCGCTTCCCGTCGCCGCCACCTATGCTCTGGTCGACGGCAATCGACTGCCGGATCTGCCTTGCCCGGGCGAGGCGGTCGTCAAAGGCGATGGTCGGAGCCTCTCGATCGCCGGTGCCTCGGTGATCGCCAAGGTGTCGCGGGACAGGGAGATGGCCCGCCTGGCACGCGCCCACCCCGGCTACGGCTGGGAGTCAAACCAGGGCTACGGCACCAAGGTCCACCGCGAGGCCCTGGCACGCCTGGGGCCTTGCGGTGAGCATCGCCAGTCCTTCCGGCCGGTGGCCGCGATCCTGGCGCAACGCACGCCAGAGCAAGATCCTTTCTAAAAACTCTAAGATTCTTCATTAACTAACTGACTCTAAAGACTCTTGACCTAGAGTCCTCCTTTGACCAGGATACCCTCAAACCTGCAGGGGAGCTTCAGTCTTGGAGAGCAACGCCGTCCGCGTGGGCGAATGCATCGCCTTGATGGAAGAGATGCGCGAGGGGTCGGTGGACCTCATCTTCGCTGATCCGCCTTACAATCTCCAACTGGAAGGGGAGCTCTATCGCCCCAACAACACCCGTGTCGACGGGGTCGATGACGCCTGGGACAGGTTCGACAGCTTCGCCTCCTACGACGAATTCACCCGCAATTGGCTGCGCGCCGCGCGCCGCGTGCTGAAGGACAACGGCAGCCTCTGGGTCATCGGCAGCTACCACAACATCTTCCGCGTCGGCACGGCGCTGCAGGACCTTCAGTACTGGATCCTCAACGATGTCATCTGGCGCAAGTCGAACCCGATGCCCAACTTCCGCGGCCGGCGTTTCACCAACGCTCACGAGACCATGATCTGGGCCGCGAAGGACCGCGATGCGCG
>JBFELD010000362.1:0-3221 GCA_041552375.1 Kiloniellaceae bacterium
CCACCGACCAAGCTGAGTATGAAAATCGCCGGCGCGAGGATGGTGAAGGGGGTTTTCAGCATCCACAAGAAGACCGGGATGAACATCAGATTGATGGCCACGGCGAAAATGTTCGCGGCGTAGAGGCTGGCGATCAGGGCCCAGACAAACTCGGTCTGGTCGATGAAAAGGCGGGGGCCCGGCACCAATCCCCAGATCACCATGCCGCCCAAAAGAATGGCCGTGGTGGGCGAGCCGGGAATGCCCAGTGTGAGCATCGGCAGCATGGCGCCGGTCGAGGCGGCGTTGTTTGCGGCTTCCGGGGCGGCCACACCGGCCGCCTCGCCTTTGCCGAAGTTTTCCGGATTGCGCGAGGTCATCTTGGCGACGCCGTAGGCCATGAGCGAGCCCGGCGTGGCGCCGGCCGCCGGCAGAATGCCGACGAAGTATCCGAGCAGCGAGCCCAAGGTCCAGCTCTTCCAGGTGCGCAACAACTCGCGAAGATTGTTGAGTATGCGATCGACGGTGATGACCGCCTTCGACATCATGGTCTCGCCCCGGCTGACCTCGATGGTCCAGAGCATCTCGCCGATGCCGTAAATGCCGATGGCGAGCACCAGGAAGTTGATGCCATGCATGAAGCCGATGATGTCCATGAAGACCAGCCGCGGCTCACCACTCATGATGTCGAGGCCGACGGCGCTGAAGACCAGGCCGATGCAAATCGAGAAGATGGTCTTCGGTATATCGTCGCTGCCCAGGCCGACGAAGGTAGCGAAGGCCAGCAGCATCAGCGCGAAGATCTCCGGGTCGCCGAAGTCGAGCGCGACGCTGGCCAGCGGCGGCGCGAAGGCGGTAAAGAGTACGATGGAGATGGTGCCGCCCATGAAGGAAGCCAGCACCGCCACCACCAGGGCCTTGTCCGCTTCGCCTTTCAGGGCCAATGGCCGGCCGTCGAAAGTAGTGGCCACCGCCGTCGAAGCGCCCGGTATGCCCAACATGATCGAGCTGATGGCCCCGCCGTACATGGCGCCGTAATAGATCGCGGCAAGGAAGATCATGGCCGAGGTGGGGGGCACCAAGAAGGTCATCGGCAACAGGATGGCGACCCCGTTCACCGATCCGAGGCCCGGCATGGCGCCGATGAAAAGGCCGATCACCACGCCCATCACGACCAGGAGTAGGTTGAGGGGCTCGAAGGCGACCAGAAAGCCGTCCATGAGGTGGGCGAAGATGTCCATCGGTTGTTCGTACCTCCGGCGTGAGCGTGCGCGCCTGCTATCGGGCGCGGCCGGCTCCCACGAGCCTGACTAGAGGAAGATGTCGTAAAGCGGCAAAAACAGCGGCTCGAGATATCCTTTTGGCAGGACGATCCTCAAGGCGACGTCGAAGAAGAAGAAGATGATGACCGGCGCGCCGGTGGCGATCGCCAGGGTCGTCACCCAGGAGTGCCGGCCCAGAAACCTCACGTAGTAGATGAGGAAGAGCGGGATCGCCCCGTACATACCGAGGACGTGCACCAGCCCGATCATCACCGTCACCCCACCGCCGACCAGCAAGAACATCTTCAGGGCATAGGGATCCATGAAGAGCTCGGTCGATTGCGAAGGAGGGCTCGTGCGCCGCCACCAGTTAATCAGGATCCAGACGCAGCAGGCGAGCATCATGGCGGCGAGCCAGAAGGAGAACGCGCCACCTCCGGGCCCCTCGCCGCGCACCCAGCCGACCGGGAGTTCGGCGCTCTTCCACATGAGGTAGATGGAGAAGGCGGCCAACAGAATCGCGGTGACGAGCTCGGCGCGTCTCATCTCGGCGGTCCCCCTGTCGAGCGGGACCGAGCCCCGGTGCCGGGGTTCGGTCCCAATCGCGGTTGGTCAGCCCTTGAGGGCCCCCATCTCGGTCAGCATGTTGCGGTGGATCTCACGCTCGTTCATCCAATACTTCATGAGATCGTCGCCGCTCAGGAACTCGCCTTGCAGGCTCTTCTTCTTGCGGTACTCCGCCCATTCGGGAGAGTCGAAGACCTGCTTGAAAAGCGCCTGATAATAGGCCTTGGCCTCGTCGCTCATGCCCGGGGCGCCGACGACGCTACGCTGCATGAAATAGACGAAGTCCTTGCCCAACTCGCCGAAGGTCGGCGCGTCGGGGAACATTTCCAGGCGATCCAGCGTGAAGGCGGCCAGCGGCACGGTGTCGCCATTGGCATAGAAGCCTTCCTGCTCGGAGGGATTGTTGACCGTCGAGTTGGCGTGCTTTCCGGCCAGCTGCTTGGCCACCTTGCCGCCGCCCTTATATGGCACGTAGGTCATGTCCAGCCCGTAAGCGGCGTTAAGGAAATCGGTCAGAAGCTGATCTTCCTGCAGCTTGCCGGTTCCGGCCATGATCCAGTCCTTGCCGGCCGCTTTGGCGGCTTCGACAAACCCATCGACGTCGGAGATACCGGCGTCCTTGTGAACCCAGAGAAGGAAGGTGTCCTCCGCCATCCGCGCGATCGGTGTGAAGGTGGCGATATCGACCTCCAGCTTCGGCTGACGCAAGGGCGTCGTGTAAAAGCTGTTCAGCGTGACCATGATCGTATGGTTGGGATCGCGCGCTTGCTTCAGGTGGACGAGCGCCTCGGCGCCGGATCCGCCGGGCTTGTTGATCGGGGTCAGCGGCTTCGAAGACCAGCCGTTCTTTTCGATAACCGTTTGCAGCAAGCGGGCCATCTTATCGGCGCCGCCGCCCTTGCCGGCCATGATGACGAACTCAATGGGCTTTTCTGGCTCCCATTGGGCATGGGACGCGGTCGGCAGCGCCGTGGCAATGGCACCAACGATCAACGACATCCCGACCGCGAGGAGCGATTTACGCAGCAATTTCATAATCAGCCTCCCTTTTGGCTTTGTCTTGGCGGCCTTTGCGACCACCGTGAGAGCGGGGCTTATTTATTCCCTCGACTCTCGAACGACTTTACAGTCCTCGGCAGGTGGGTCTACCCCTTACCGCATGGCATTTGGTATACCAAATGCCTATATTAACGATTTCCCCTGACAGTTCAATAGCAAAGGCCCTTCGGGGCCGTGCCCAAAAGACGGTTGCGAGGAAAGGTTGCGGCAAAGCCTTGCCAAGTCTCACTGGTATGTGGTATACCAGATCATATTTTCAGAGATTTGTGAAAGCCGGGAAATGTACCGGCGAGGGATCGTCGAGTTTCGGGCCGGGTGGATGCGGCGTCATCTTTCACGAGGCCTGCGGTCACG
>JBFELD010000363.1:0-3220 GCA_041552375.1 Kiloniellaceae bacterium
CGGCACCTGGGCCGCCGGGCGCCGAGCGGCAGCCGAAAGACGCCCGGAGGGCGGGCCGCCGATCCGTCTCGACAGCGACGGCGCGGTCTTCTGATCACCGGGTGCTTTACAGCCTGCGGCAAGCTCGTCATCTTCGAGGGCGGTGTGTCGCAAAAGGGGGGATGACAGCCATGTCTCACAGCAACTTAATCGTCGTCGATCATCCGTTGATCCAGCACAAGCTCTCCCTGATGCGAGAGCTCAAGACCCCCTCCGCCGTCTTTCGCCAGCTTCTGCGTGAGATCAGCACCCTGCTGGCCTATGAAGTCCTGCGCGACCTGGAGATGACCACCCGCGACATCCAAACGCCGCTGGCCGAGATGGAGGCGCCGGTCCTGAAGGGCAAGAAGCTCGTCTTCGTCTCGATCCTGCGCGCCGGCAATGGCCTCCTCGAGGGCATGCTCGATCTCGTGCCCTCGGCGCGGGTCGGCCATATCGGCCTTTACCGGGATCCCGAAAGCCTGCAGGCGGTCGAGTACTATCTGAAACTGCCCGATGCCGTCGAGGAGCGAAAGGTGATTGCCGTCGATCCCATGCTGGCCACCGGCAACTCCTCCATCGCCGCGGTTCAGCGCCTGAAAGAGCATGGCGCGCGCGATATCAAGCTGGTCTGTCTGCTGGCCGCGCCCGAGGGGGTCGAGGCCTTCGCGAAGGCCCATCCGGACGTGACGATCTTCACCGCCTCGCTCGACGAGCGACTGAACGATCACGGCTATATCGTCCCCGGGCTGGGCGATGCCGGCGACCGGATGTACGGGACCAAATAGAAAAAAGAAACCTCACGGGAGAGGCGGGGCTATGAGCATGCCGTCGTTGATCGAGATCCATAACGGCGCGCCCGCGCCGAAGGTCTTTTCAGCCGCCGAATTCGAGCGCCGCTTGGCGGCTTTGCGCGCGGCCATGGCCGAGGCCGGGATCGATGTCGCGGTTTTCACCTCCTATCACAACATCTGCTATTACAGCGGTTTTCTTTACTGCAAGTTCGGGCGGCCTTACGCCGTGGTGATCGACCAGGAGACCTCGGCGACGGTCTCGGCCAACATCGACGGTGGCCAGCCTTGGCGGCGCGGCCATGCCGACCGGAACATCGTCTACACCGACTGGCAACGCGATAACTATGTCCGAGCGGTCCAGGAACTGGTTCGCGACGGAGCATCGGTCGGTGTCGAGATGGACGAGGTCGGCATCCGGACCTTGGAAAAGTTCAAGGCCGCGCTCCCTCAATGCCGCTTTTCGGATGTCGCCGAGGGCGCGATGCGCCTGCGCATGATCAAGTCGGCCGAAGAGATCGCTCATATCACCGAGATGACCCGCATCGCCGATCTCGGTGGCCAGGCTTGCGTCGAGGCCATCGCCGTTGGAGAGCCGGAGCACGAAGTGGCGCTCCATTCGACCGCCGCCATGGTGCGGGAGATCGCCCGGAGCTTTCCCGATGCCGAGCTGATGGATACCTGGACCTGGTTCCAGTCGGGCATCAACACCGATGGCGCCCACAACCCGGTCACGAGCCGCCGCATTGAGCGCGGCGATATCCTATCCCTAAACTGTTTTCCCATGGTCGCGGGCTACTACGTCGCCCTGGAGCGCACGCTTTTCGCGGAGACCTGCTCCGATGCGCACCTGCGCCTTTGGGAGATCAATTGCCAGGTGCATGACGAGGGCAAGCAGCTCTTGAAGCCGGGCGCGCGCTGCATGGATGTGGCCCTGGCGCTCAACGAGATTTACGCCGAGCACGACCTCCTGAAATATCGCACCTTCGGTTACGGGCATTCCTTCGGCGTGCTGTGCCATTACTACGGCCGCGAGGCCGGTCTGGAACTGCGCGAGGATATCGAAACCGTTCTGGAGCCCGGCATGGTGGTCTCTATGGAGCCGATGATCATGTTGCCGGAGAGTGAGCCCGGTGCCGGCGGCTATCGGGAGCACGACATCCTGGTCATCACGGAGGAGGGGAACCGCAACATCACCGGATTTCCCTATGGCCCAGCCCACAACATCGTCGGCGCCTAGTGTCCCGATCGTAGAACAACCGAGGTCCCAAAGCCGTCGCATTTCCATCGCATCCGCGCCGCAATAGGGCGCCACCCTCCAGTCCAGGCCCGAGACAAGAGGGGATGGACGTTATGACAAGCAGGACGCCGGGACCCGACTATGACCTGGTCATCGTCGGCGGCAGCTTTGCGGTGCGCCAGTTTTATACGGATTAGGACGAGGCGTTGTTCGATGCGACGCGGTTCGTTGGCCCTCAAGATTCACGGTATGCAAGGGGCCGAAATTTTACACGTCCCTATACCCGAGGCTCACGAGGGTCTCGCCGGCATTGGTAGCAAAAATGCTACGGGCTCTTTCGTCGAAATGATTGAGCCAATCACCAGAGATCCCTTTTCGATAGAAGGACTCTTGGTTTTCTTCGCCCTTCTCGCGGCCACCGGAGAATCTTTCGAATGCTGAGGCGGCTGAGATTTCTTTGATCAACGCATCATCGTCTGCAACACCCAAAAAACAAAACAGGTCCTTGATCGTTCGGGTGGGAGCGTTCAGCAAATCCTCGTATCGGACCTCATGGTAACGCTCCGGCAGATTCGCGAAGGCTTTGCGGAACTTGACAATTTTGGCGCTCCAACCCTTCGCGTAAGAGTCCACAAACCCGTAAAATGACCCCCCTGTCATCTCAACTTCCAGCCCGACCCTCCGTTTTTGAAGGAGGTTCGACACAGCACAATCCCGACCATCGCGGATGACGTGAATGAACCGGGCGTCAGGAAGTAGGCGATCCCGCCAAAGCTCGATATTGGAGAGGTAGTCGGTGTCTTTGTCACCAATATACTTTACGGTGTCCAGCCTTCCGTGATTCGAGGTCGCCCACGACAGCGCCATACAGAACTGGAAGGCGGTGACGCATTCCTCGACCCGCCAGACATTATAGAAATTTTGTTCCCTATAGATCACGCGGTTCGTGTAATCGAGTGCCTTATTATAATCCCTTACCGCCCCAGGTAATCCACTTAAGAGGTGGCTAAACTTTCCCTCTCCCGGACAAAACACTTCCGGATGAGCGTTCAAGATGCGCTGCACCCAAGTGGTTCCGGACTTGACAACTCCGTTGACCACAAGCGTCTGTTTGTTAGAGATGTCAGCTAGCACCTCTAAAGTCTTTTGAAGATCAGGAAGCATTTTAGCC